>CAYLSF010000810.1:0-4033 GCA_964385675.1 uncultured Saprospiraceae bacterium | reverse complement strand
CCTGCTGAATTTATCGAAGTCACTTTCTCACAAATGATGCCACAAGCATAGTGAACTTTATCTTTAGGAAAGCGACTATCTCAAAATCGCAAAACGATAGTCGCTCTCCTTTTCTAAAATCATATAAAAGAAATAGTTCGATTTTTTTTGCTAGAAAATGGTCATCATACAATCAACATTCAAAGCATTTGCTATTAGACAGCATTCCCTTATTGATCGAACTTTTAAAAAATTAAATAAAATGGCAACAGATTATAAAACACCAGGTGTTTATATAAAAGAAACTAACCAACTATCAGGTAGTATTAGTACAGCGAAAACTGCACTCCCTGTCTTTATAGGTTATACTCAAAAAGCGAAATGTGACAACAAGGATTTACACATGGTGCTTACACCCATTAGTTCTATGATGGAATACAGAAAGTGTTTTGGTATAGGGAAGAATGCCGTTATTCATATTGAAGATAATCAATTCAGATACAATAAATCTAAGGTCTTCCCGATGTACAATAGTATCAGAATGTTTTTTGAAAATGGTGGCGGAGACTGTTTTGTATTATCTGTTGGAAAATATGGAACAAAAAAAGTAGAAGACTTTAAAAAGGGTTTGGAAAAACTAGTAGAATATATAACACCAACACTAGTCTTAGTACCAGGCGCTGTTTTCTTTGAAGATAAAAAAGATTGTGATAAAATACAAAGGGCAGTTATGATCCACTGTGGTGAGATCATGCGCAATAGATTCGCAATACTAGACATCTATGATGGAGATAAAGATAGCTATCAGCAATACATAATTGATAGTTTTAGAGAGGTCATGACAACATGCCTTAGTTATGGAGCAGCTTATTATCCATGGCTCAACACCATACTATACAAAAAAAGTAATGTCAATTATTCATTGTTACCCAATGACATCTCCTATGTCAAGAAGCTAGCAGGTTATCCACTTCATTTCAATACATTGCCTGTTATTGAGGATCGGATTACCGCTCAAGACAAACTGTTTGAGGATTTAAATAAAAAATTTATATCAGGTCTTTTTTCTAGGAAAAAAGCATTATTCGCTATTGGTAAAATCAATCCTGGGTATCCGTTTTTAGAAGAAAAAAAGATAGGAAAAGCTTCCATCACATTTAAGGATTTATTGCTTCACTTATTTAAAAGCAATATTTTCAATCCTATCATTGTAGATATTTTAAATAATATGATACCTGCTGTTCAGTTGGCAGATGGTACGGTACTCAGAGATGATAAAATCAATCTCAGAAATTTGAAAAAAATCCGAAAGAAAATTCCTAATACTGAGATTAATGATAATCAACGCGTCCTCAATGAATTTAATATATCTGAAGTAGAAAAAAGTGTAACTAAACTATTGAGAGCATATGATGAAAATAGTGGTAGAGTAAAGGCGGTAGTAGGTACTCTAAATCCTCCTGCAATAGTAAATATTTATACGAATCCAACTATACTTCATTCGTCCAATATTGATGTAAACTTACTAAGACAAATCAGTGAAATAGATGCACAAAGAGCCTTATATGCACTAGGAAAAGCAGCTAGTTCAACACCTAAATATCCTATTCCATATGATCCGTCTGCACAAGTACTTCTATTGGACGTGAATCCATCCTACAAAGAAGCATTTGCAGATATTTACCAAAGGGTCAATCAACTGCCGCCAAGCCCTATGATAGCTGGTATTTATAACTATTCGGATGAAGCAGTCAATGTAGGTAGAGCACCTGCTAACTATCCACTAAATAGTGTCATCAGTCCGACTTGTATAGTTACACATCAAAATCAAACTAATCTCAATATCCCATTGGATGGTAAAGCAGTTAATGCAATTCGATTTTTTAGAAATAGAGGCGTTTTGGTTTGGGGCGCACGGACACTGAATGGTAATGATGCCAATTGGCGATATATCAATGTTCGCCGCTCAGTTATTATGATTGAATCTTTTATACAACAACTGCTAGAAACTTATGTATTCAAATCTAATACGCTTGCTACTTGGATCGATTTAGAAACTCAGATTACATCATTTCTAATCAAACAATGGGATCAGGGTATACTTGTAGGAACTTCTTCGGAGGAAGCCTTCGAAGTTGCTATCGGCCTCGGTTCTACGATGACCGCACAGGATATTATAGATGGTATCATGCGTATTAGTGTGAAACTAGCAGTCACACGTCCCGCAGAATTCATAGAGGTGACTTTTGAGCAAGTCCTAAATCAACCTTAATCACTATAATGTACAATGAATATTTTTCAATAAATAAAATTCTTTCACCATAAGTATTGCATCGCTTTTGTAATACGCTTCAATAGATATAAATGTAAAAAATAGAGATTTATATCATATTGTAATTAAAAAAACAAATAATATCATGGCAGATCTAGTAAAAGACAGTGCAAATGATAATAAGTGGCCAATGACTAAGTTTTTCTTCTCCGTAGAATTTGACGGCGGCACAGGCGGAGTAAAAGGCGCTATTTCTTTTCAAGAAGTCAGTGGTCTAGACCAAGAAGTAGATATTATAGAGTATCGTCACGGTGATAGCCCTGTATTTTCTAATATGAAAAAACCGGGTATGATTAAATACACCAATGTAGTATTCAAAAAAGGTTATTTCAAAGCTGACTCTCGACTTACCGATTTATTCAAAGTGATCACTGATGGAAAGGAGTATTATTCAGATGATCCATCTAAGCGACTAACTGTTAAAATCAAACTATTGGATGAAAATGGTAAACCTTTGGTCAATTGGCAGTTAAACAATGCTTTTCCTGTCAAATTAACAGGTACTGATTTGAAATCAGATGCAACAGAAATTGCAATCGAAAGTTTAGAAGTAGCTCATGAAGGCTTGACTACAGAGATTATTTCTTCTTAAAATGCGTCTTAGGTAAGTACAATAATGGTTCTTGTCATTTACTTATAGTATAACTTCGATCTAATTTACATGCTTTCAAGCTACGTCTTTATGTTACGGTGTGACTTAGATATGGATGCGTACTACTCATCTGATGGCTCAAAGTTGTCAGATGAGTATTTTAGTCAAAATGATTATGGTCTCATTATAGTTTTATATCGAAATGTGGCTGAGTTCAACTACTTAGCTATTCAGATATAAACCATTTTATGTAATTTAAATTTACAATACGAGCTTAAACGGAATTATGTATCAGTAATTTGTAATCAGCCGTTATTTACAAGATTTTTCAAATGGAAACAGCAAGCTATAATTTCCCAGTATTTGGGTTCTTTTTTTCCGTAACATTTGGCAGTATAAATAATGTGATAGATAATGCTTTTCAAGAAGTATCAGGTCTAAATGTCAAACAACAAACTGAGGAAATAAAAGTAGGAGGTATTAATAATAGAGTTTACAAAGTGCCAACTCGTATAAGTTATGAAAATCTTGTACTCAAAAGAGGACATGTCAAATCAAAAACAGAACTAACAGATTGGGTTGATAAACAACTTTTATACAATAAAAAAACCTATATCACACCTAGAGAAATCCAAGTAAAATTATTGGATTTAAAAAATAAAAATCCGTTGATGGTTTGGTATTTCGAAGGTGCTTATCCTGTTGCTTGGAATGTCTCAGGTATTGATGCAAAAAATGGACAAATTCTGGTAGAAACTTTAGAGTTTAGTTATTCTTATATGTTTCGCCAAATTGTTGGTAAGACTAAGTGAATATAAAAATGTGCCAAGGGAAAAATCATACTAATCGGGAGTTCACTGTCTGCCGACAAAATAGTAGCTCTGCTAAAATATTCCATCAGCCTATTTTTTATTTCAACCTGTTGAAATGTAACAGATAAGAAAAAATACCTAATTACCTTAAATAGACGGAAAAATATACACTACACTTATAATTTCTTGATAATGAGTTTTATATTCAAAATATTAATTGAATTTGTAGTGTATAAAAATATACATTATGTTGTACATTTTATTCAAAAAAAATTTGTTAAAGATTAATAGTTAATGTTTTATATATTTTATTTTTCA
>CAYLSF010000809.1:0-4036 GCA_964385675.1 uncultured Saprospiraceae bacterium | reverse complement strand
TGTGCTCATCACACTTGAGAAATAGAAGCTAAAATTCGGAATCTCGACATCAATGAGCAGGCTCAGGCTCACGCTTATAATGCTTTATTTTCTGTATTTTGGGAAAAAGATTGGTGGGGCGGTGGCTTCCTTTGGAAATGGTTTCCGAATCAGCAAGGGCATGAAGGTTATTTTAATAAAGATTACACACCACAAGGAAAAAAAGCAGAAATAACACTAAGAGATTGGTATGGGAAGGATTAGGTTTTAAATTAATTTCTAGTGCGAAGAAAATGAATGAGTATATTAAGAATATATGGATTTATGACTTAAACAACCATTTGGTTGAGGATAAGCAATTATGGCTAACCTCTTACCCTGGCATAACGCCCGAAATAGTTATTCCTTTGGAAGGGCATTTAGAATATTATTATAATGGTCAGTCATTTCGCTCAAAAAATGGTATTCTATTTTCTTTTTTACATCATTCTATTAAAAATAACTTTGCTACTTCTCCGAAATTTGTAGTGATTTCATTCAAGGGAAATGCTATTGCTAGTTTATTACCCTTTATGACGATTAAGCCTATTGATTTGATTAAAAATCCGATAGTTCCCCTTGAATATATATTTGATAAATCGATTCTTCTTCTACAAAAGAAGTTGAGAAAAATAAAGGATAATGAATTGATTATTGGAGAATTAATGCATTATTTCCATGAGATTTTTAACCCAAATAATGCTGGTTTTGTAAGTGATTTGGTGGGGGAACTAGGTAAGGATATGACAATAAAAAGCATCTTAAAAGCTACAAATTATTCCTACAGCACTATTGAAAGAAGGTTTAAGGCAGAAACAGGACTTACGCCCAAAAAGTATTTAATATTAAAACGATTTAAAACGGCATTGGCAAAAATTGTAGATTCTAAAAATACAGATTGGATGCAATATGTCGCAGACCTAGGGTACCATGATCAAAGCCATTTTAATAAGGAAATTTATAGATTTACGAACCTAACTCCTTCACAACTATTGACACAACAGAATTTTTTAGATTATAGACCCGATCTGGATTTTTTGACGAATTTTTACAATGAACCCAAATAGATTAAATTGATATTTGTTCAAAACACTGAATATGAATTATCAATACAAACTATTTTGGACTTTCTGTTGTAGTTTACTTTTCTGTTTTAGTTGCCAATATAATCTGCCATTAGAAAAGCAATTTCAAAATCAACTTGACGACTTAACATCCTCTAAATTTTGTTGGACACCGGGCGTTAGCCTTTCTGTCTTTGCACCTCAGGATTCTTTAGATTGGTCAGGAACCTCAGGGGCTTCTGAACTCAATACTTTTACGCCATTTGAGGTACATCAACCGTTTAGAATAGCAAGCGTTACCAAAACTTTTGTAGCTGCCACTATTTTGAGATTACACGAACAAAAACTATTGTCTATAGATGATCCAATAACTAATTACATTAGCGATGAACATAAGACCATACTGAGAGACGATGGTTATCAGCCCACCAAAATAACGCTCCGACATTGCTTAAACCATACCGCTGGATTATATGATTATGTCATAGGCAACATAGAAGAACCAACTCCTTTTATTAATATCGTATTGGAACAACCTCAAAAAAAGTGGACAAGAACGGAACAATTGAAGTGCGCTATGAAATGGGGGGATCCCTATTTCTCACCAGGAGAAGGGTACAAATACGGGGATACTGGATACATATTATTAGGCGAAATCATTGAAAAGATTACTGGACAACCCTTAGGAGAGGCAATGGAGACTAGTTTGAATTACAGTGCATTAGGTATGCATACGACTTGGCTTGAACAAGCTCAATCTCCCAAATCGGATAAGCCTTTGGTTGCCTGTTATTATCAGCGTAAAGATTTTAGTCATATTGATGCCTCTACGGATATTTTTGGCGGAGGGGGCTTAATTTCTACAACGGCTGATTTGAGTCGATTCTTTTATGGATTATTTAATAATCGAATATTTAAAGATAACAAGACGCTAGATTTAATGCTCGAAACAACGGAATTAAACAACAACCTCAAATCGCCAGAAGACTATAGATTAGGTATAGAAGTTCAAACTATTTATAACCAAGAAAATTACGGACATGGTGGATTATGGGATACGTATGCGATTTATTCACCAAAAGAAAATGTAGCTATTGCTGTCCATTTTACAGATGGCGGTAGCCCATATCTAATCAAAAAAATCATTTCACTACTAAATCAAAATTGGTGAGCAAAGCAGAAAATATTATTGAAATAAAGCAACTTGATTTTTCTTATAAGAGAGGACATAAAATTTTAGACAATCTAAATTTGAATATCCCATCAGGTTCTATTTTCGCATTCGTGGGTGAAAATGGAGCAGGTAAAACTTCTACGTTAAAAAGCATAGTTGGGCTAAATCAACCCAAACGGGGAAACGTACAAGTCTTCGGAAAAGAACTTCGTCAAAATCGATTAGACGTATTAACTCGAATAGGTCTTTTAATCGAAATGCCGACTATTTATTATCATTTGACAGGCTTGCAGAATTTAAAAATTTGGTGTAAACTGAGAAAGATTTCAATAGATGTAATTTCAACTATTATTGATGAAGTAGGCTTATCAAAGTTTATACACAATAAATGCAATACTTACTCCATGGGGATGAAACAACGATTAGGTATTGCGATAGCCTTATTGCATAACCCTGATGTTTTGATACTCGACGAACCAACAAATGGTTTAGATCCTATGGGACGAATACACCTACGGCAGTTACTAAAAAGACTACATGAAGCTGGAAAAACCATCATTGTATCCAGTCATTTGTTGTCAGAAATAGAAATGATTGCTACACATATTGGTATTATAAAAAACGGACAGATTCTATTTCAAGGCTCTATTCAAGCATTAAAAGAAATCCAAAGAGACAGTAATAAAGTGTTTTTTGAAGTCGAAAATCCTCAAAAAGCTATTTCTGCTTTACAAAGTCATTTTAACAATATAGTCTTAAAAGATAATACCACGATTAGTATTACTGCTATCGAACGCTCGGATATTCCTAAAATAGTTAAAACACTTTGTGCCGATAATATTGGCATTTATTCAATTAGAGAAGAACACAAAAATCTTGAGCAATTATTTATTCATTCATTAAATCAATAAAATGATAGGTTTACTTCAAGCGGAATGGTTAAAAATAAAATACAGGAATTTCTTTTGGATAATCTTCAGTTTAGGAATTGCTATAAATGTTTATTCAACAGTAATGTATTTAATTGCTCCTGAGGCTTATGCAGAACTTGGTATAAATCCTTGGAATAGCTATCTTTCTAATAACTTAAGCTACTTTAGTTTATTGGTATTCCCGTTAGCTACTATTTTCATTACCGCCATTGTTATTAATATAGAGCAGAAAGCAGATAGTTGGAAAATGTTATTGACCTTGCCTATTCCCAGATGGCAACTTGTATTAACTAAACTCACTATCATATTTATAGTATTGGTTATGATTGACCTAATTTTTGTTAGCTCAATATTTATCCTAAATATTCCTATACAACTATTTCATCCCGAAATAGAATTTTATTATTTCAGTCCATCTGTCCTAACTTTTATAAGTGAGAATTTGAGTTTGATGATAAGCGTAATGGCAATTGTCAGTTTACAAGTGTTCTTATGCTTATCTATCAATAATCAAATCATCTCCATATCTGTTGGAATTGTACTTTGGATTCTTGGATTTATTTTATCTGTAGTCTTACCAAGTTATGCCACCCTATTTCCCTATGCTTTTCCCATGTTATATAAAGATTTTGGTATTACAGAATATATAACTACATCATCCATTCAAAATATAAGCTATAAAAGTATCTTGATTACGCTTATTATGTTTCCTTTGAACTATTATGTTTTTTCAAATAAGAATAAGTAAGTGATAAAGTAGCGAATAAAGTTGAATTTACCTTAATTTAGCCATTTTAGAAGTTCTTTTGAGATTACTCAAAAGGAAATTATTTTAAAATGTAATGAAG
>CAYLSF010000808.1:0-4039 GCA_964385675.1 uncultured Saprospiraceae bacterium | reverse complement strand
TAGTGGAAGTCGGGCGTATAATACTCATCTACCGACATCGGATGAAGATATTCGCGGGGTATTTATTCTACCTAAAAAAGAATTTTATGGTTTACAATATACCGAACAGGTAAATGATACTACGAATGATACAGTATATTATGAGGTAGGGCGTTTTGTGGATTTATTGCTAAAGAATAACCCGAATATGTTGGAATTATTAGCCATGCCTCAGGACTGTATTCAGATTCAGCATCCTATTTATAACTTATTTAATCCAAAGTTATTTTTATCTAAAAAATGCTTACAAACTTTTGCGGGTTATGCTATGACTCAAGTGCGTAAAGCACGAGGATTGAATAAAAAAATTGTTAACCCTCTAAGTAAAGAACGAAAATCTGTATTAGATTTTTGCTATATCGTATATGGGCATGGTTCTATTCCGCTATCGAAATGGTTGGAAATTAAAGGCTATCAGCAAGAAAATTGTGGCTTAGTGCGAATTGATCATGCTAGAGATGTTTATGCGGTTTTTTATGACGAGCGTGTTGAATTGGGTTATAAAGGGATTATTAAAAAGGAAACCGCCAATATGGTAGCGTTGAGTTCTATTCCTAAAGGTGAAGAGAAAGTTGGTATTTTATCTTTCAACAAAGATGGATACTCTGCTTATTGTAAACAATATAAAGCGTATTGGGATTGGGTAGAAAAACGAAATGAAGAGCGGTATAAAAATACAGTATCTCACGGTAAGAACTATGATGCTAAAAATATGCTACATACTTTTCGACTATTAGATATGGCAGCAGAAATTGCTCAATTTCAAGAAATCAGGGTACGTCGCCCCAATCGAGATTTTCTGCTAAAGATTAGAAGTGGAGCATTTCAATACGATGATCTAGTAACACAAGCGGAAGAACGAATTGAAAAAATCAAAACTTTATACGAACAAAGTGATTTACCTGAGCAACCTGACGCACAAAAAGTAAATGAATTATTAATTGAAGTGAGAGAACGATGGTATGGTGCGACTTTCGAGTAATTCTAAAATTTTATTATCGAGGGGCGAAAGTCATAATTTTTTTATAAAAATATACAAGTATTTTAAATATTTTTGGGGTTCATTATTAATTATTTACAAATCAAAATACCATGAGAGATATTGTGATCTTATTGATGATATGTACACTGTTTTTATTCACACAATGTGATGATGAACCAACAAATACAGAAACAGCAACAGTTCAAGAAACACTTGAACAGGAAGAACCGCAAGAACAGGCACAACAGCCATTAGAAATACCAGAGACTTTTTCGCCTTATCAAGTTTTACCGACTAATGATGCGAAAGGTGTTCCGAGTTTGAAAGCATTTATTGATTCTTTACGGGTAATAGCAGCAGCAAAAGATGTAGAGGCTTTATCCGCAGCATTGAGTGATAATGTTACATTTGGCGTAGAGGGTAAAAAAGGTAAGACTGCATTTTTAGAAGAATGGAACTTAGCAGATGAGGCAGAAACTTCAGCAGTTTGGGAAGGAATTGAAGCTATCGTGAATGGAGGTGGTTCTTTTAGCAATGCTAGTCGTACTCGATATACTGCACCCCGCTGGGCTACTTATTTTCCGAAAGAATACAATAAAGATATATTTGGTGTTATTAAGGCTAGAAATGTAAACATTAGAAGCCGAGCGAATAGAAAGTCAAAACAAGTTGCTCGTTTGTCGTATGACTTGGTGATTCCAATTGAGGAGGACGATCCTGTTTGCGAAACAATTGGTAGAGATTTTAATTGTTGGTATCGAATCCGAATGCCGGATGGAGAAGAAGGTTACGTTTTTGGTAAATTCTTAAAAACTAATCTAAAAGAAAAAGCGGTTTTCCAACAAGTTATGGGCAAAGAATGGCAAATAGGCGTTTTGGAGCTTTAGTTAGTAACTCAAATTGGCAGTAGGTCGTTATATTTGAACGACCTACTGCTAAATACATTTTTACTCTTTCTCCCAAATATTATCTTTCCCTTTTATATCAGCCAATCTATTAGACGGATCAATTTCTATTTTTACAACGTCTTCCAATTTTTTCTTAATGGTAAACGTATAGTCTCGATTTGTCCAAGCCCAATCTTCTAAGGTAGTCGTTTTGATAGATGTATCTTCTACAGGTTTTTCTCCACGCATAATACGTAGTGGAATATGGAATAACTCTTTTGTATCATCCGCATAAGTTACCATTACATCTATTGGCATTGGCATTAAACCTTCTCGGTGTATCGTAATATCAGTACGTTTTTTCTTTTTAGCATTAGCGGCTACAGCTTTAATATTGTAATCAATGGTTTTGGTGGTAAACACAAAATACTCTTTGTACCAATCTAATTCCAAACCTGATTGTTGTTCCATCACTCTGATGAAATCATTAACATTAGGATGTTTAAATTTCCAAGTGTCGAAATATTTTAGAATCCCTTTTTCTAAATTATCTTGACCTATAATATAGCCCAATTGTGCCATTAAAACAGCCCCTTTAGAATAAGAGGCTAAGCTATACGCTAAATTACGCTCATAGTGATCAGAGTGTGTGGACATCGGTTCTTCTAAACCACTTTTCGCTAAATAGTAATAACCATTGTAAGACCCTGCATGAACACCATCTGGATTAGGTTCAAAAAGATGTGCCATCGTGATATTAGAACCATAGGTTGTAAACCCTTCATCCATCCACGCATAAAGACTTTCATTTGTCCCCAAAATCATTTGATACCAACTATGAAATACTTCATGCACGGTCACACCTACCAAACTTCTCAATTTACGATGTCCTGTAATCAGAGTCGCTTGTGGGTATTCCATACCTCCATCTCCACCTTGAATAACAGAATAGACAGGATATGGATATTTGCCAAAGTTCTTACTAATGTATTCAAATGCCTTAATTGTATATTCTGGTAGTTTTTCCCACTCCTTTGTTTCTTCACCTTTTTGATAAAAGAAGTGTAGTGTAGGACCATCTGGAACTTGTGCAGTTACGTGTGTATAATCGGGATCAGCCGCCCAAGCAAAATCATGGATATTTTCACCTCTAAAGTGCCAAGTTAATTTTTTCTTTTTAGATGGTGTAAATGCTTTTTCTGCGTCTTGAAATCCTTTACCTATTTCTTGTGCATTTTGTAAAACACCTGTTGAACCAATCATATAATCGCTATCAATCGTGATTTTTACATCAAAATCACCCCAAACACCATGAAATTCTCGACCAATATATGGATTCGCATGCCAACCTTGATAATCATATTCACATAACTTCGGATACCACTGAGTCATGGAGTAACGAATACCTTCTTTATTATCTCTACCCGAACGACGAATTTGTAAAGGAACTTGTGCCTTCCATTCCATTTCAAAAATGGTTTTACTATTTGGCTGAATCGGTTTAGCTAGTTCCACTTCTAAAATCGTCCCAACAACTTCAAATTTTACTTTTTGCCCATCTTGCGTCAAAGACTTTATTTTTTGATAACCGTATTGGTCTTCTTTCAGTTTAGAAATTCTATCTCTTACTCTAGGGTCAGGGTCTTTTATTGTAGTAGAACGGACATCCATCATACTACCTGGTTGAAAGGCATTAAAGTATAAATGGTAATAGACTTTGGTTAAGACATCTGGAGAATTATTATAATAGGTCAATTTTTGTTTGCCTTTATAGGTATTCTTTTTGACATTCATTTTGATGTCCATATCATATTCTGCTCGCTGTTGCCATCTGTCAGGTTGGGCAAATAGGGTATTAGCTAGTACCAAAGCAATTACAGTAAATAAGCCAGTTAAGCCAGTGATTTTTTTCATTATTTAAATGTATTTATGTGTGACTTTCGGGAATCTATTCTACTTAATATAATAGGCAGATTTTGAATAATCGAAGATTTACCATATCCGATTTTCCAAAAATGATTAAGGAATGCACACACTTTTATGATTTATTATTTTCAAAGGTACAATATATTAAATATTCGATTGTCGAAAGTCAATTGTCGCTCTAATGTCTTTTCTTAAAAAATCGTAA
>CAYLSF010000807.1:0-4040 GCA_964385675.1 uncultured Saprospiraceae bacterium | reverse complement strand
TTACATTAAAATGTTTCTATGTATTCAATGTTTATTGTGTTTACACTCAATAACGGAAGTGAGAAATACACAGATCAATTAATTTAATGTTTACATGATAAACATTAAATTAAATCAAATAGTAAATTTATTTTTAACAATCATAAAATCAACAAGTACCCAATATTTGTTGGATAACTGATTGATATTAAGTGAGTAATCTAGTTTCAAAGGCTGCAATTTTAATGTCATTTTCCCCTAAAAATTGCTTATAGTTTCGTTTTTCCTTGATTTGATAGAATGTGAGTCGTTTACCTTTCACTTTCTTCTTGAACATAGTAATCTGATATAGCCCACTTAATCGGGTTATAGCTCGTTCTTGACTGATATTATCATCATCTAAAATCTTACTAATCAGCTTTCGGATTTTAAAGCCTGTAAAGCATCTTTTGTCCTTTGGTAATTGACTTATAGCTCTAATGATTGATTTTGAATGTTCAGCTTCTGCTATTTGCATTGGATTTAGACGACTTTTATTAATTTTTAATAGCCTAAGTTGTACTTGAGCTGTTAAAGTGTGGATAAAACGCCCATAATCTTTGTTAGATTGATTTTTAAGTAAAATAGCAGGAATTACTTCATCGGGAATATTTCGTTGCCTCAAATCAAAAAATCGTTGGCTTGTTTCATCACAAAGTTGTCTTTCAAAAAGTAATTTATTAGTATCAAAAACTTGTTGGGCAGATAAACTCATTTCTTGTGTGTTGATGAGTAAGTGCTGTCGAATCTTGTTCTTGAGCTTTGGGTTTTTAGTATGATGAAAACTCGCTTCTAAGAAACGATTTTTATCCTGTTGAAGCAATGTGTAGGCTTGTTGTTTTTGTTGCTTTACGGCATCTTTCTGAGCCTTTAAGGTTTCATTTGCTGATTTGTTTTTAGTCACTCCCAAGTTTTGAGTTGGTAAAATCGTAATATGAGGGTGATTAAATTGAATGTTTTGGTAGAATTGTTCTGAATCAGTTGTGCTTTTCTGACGCTGATATTCTTGATGTAAAATGGCAATTTGATTGACCTGATAACTACCATTTAAAGTGCTGTAATACAAAAAAGGAAAATCCTTTAGTAACCACTCTTTATGGTTAATAATTTGTTGATTATCAATGGTTTTAATATGGTTTAGTTGTAGTTCTGCTCGCTTGTATTTAATTGCTAAGGCTTCTTGAGTAGGCTGTGTCCATTTTTTTAAGTGCTGCGGTATTGCTTCTTTTTGTTTGCGATATGCATACACTTTTAAATGTTTTGCTTTCCGAAAGCGTGCAATAAACTGTACTAAACTAGCTTCACAAAACTCGTTGACCAAGACAATATCACCAATATTTTCATTATTGATATTTACCCCATCATTAATGATAGAAGTGGTTAAAATGAATTTGATTTGATTAGCAACTTTTCCTGATTTTGAAATCTCAATATATTCCTGATTAGCTTCTTTTTCACTACTGCAGAACAGAGTGATCTCCTTATCGGTTAGTTGATATTTTTCTTTTAATAATGTTCGTAGCGTTTTAAGTAAAGTAATATCGTTTATCTTTATTATGTTTATCTTGTTTACTCTGTTTACATTAAATTCATGATTTAGTATGGATTCAATTCTTGTTCCTTGATATTCAATAGGTTGGATGGATGTTTTTAGTGTTTTTTGAGAATTGACTTTTACTAATTTATACGACATCAAATGTACAAATTCATAAAGAGGAGTAGCACTTAAACAGATAGTTTTAGGAGCAATATTCATGTATTCTAACACCTCTATACAAGCGTTTATTCTAAAGTTAGCCTGGTTTTTCAAGTTATGAAATTCATCTACAATCAATAAAGCTTCATCAATACCATATTCCAACTTCTTTAAACTATCATAAGTACATATAGCAATAGGGCTACTCAATGCCATATTTAGTTCTAATTTACTTGTACCTTGAAGTACGCACGGGAGGTTATAATCGTTTGCTAATTGCTGTGCAAGGATTTGATAGGGCATACAGAAGATAACTCTTTTGACCTTATTTTGGGTTAAAAATTCACGGTCTTGTGCTATTTTCATCAAAGCAGTTGTCTTTCCAGAGCCAGTTGGTGCTTGTAAAATAAGTTGATTATAGTTAAAAATATATTGCTTTAAGGTATCAATAGGGTAAGTATTTGTATCTAAGTTAAGGGTATTTTCACTAATATATTGTTTAATATTTACGCTTAAAGCCTCTGAAATTCCCCAGCTAAAAGGATTATTTTCATCTTTTCTAATAGCTGTTTTACTACTTAATTCACTAGAAAAAATACGGATTAGCCCCTTAATTCCCTCTTTAAGATATACATCACAAAGGTCATTTTCGGTAGAATAATCGCTAATTTTAATACTAGGAAGCCCTAATTTTAAGGCATTTTTTTTAGAAAATTTTGCTCCAGCAGCATCATTATCGAAACAAGTAAAGACTTTATTTTGGCATTTTTGCCGTAAATATTGAAGGTATTTTTCATCAATTCTAGCAGAAACGGAGTGAAAACTAATGGCATAAATTCCTACTTTATTAAAGAAATTATTGACTAAAAGGGTATCTTTTTCCCCTTCGCAGATAATAATATAGTCGCATTTCTCGGGTAATTGCCGATGACCAAATACATAGTTTCCTGAATTTTGAAGATAAAATTCTCGATAAGCTCCTTTCTTTTTAACATAAGGACGCTTGGCTTTTATCGTCTTTTGATCGCCAATTTTATATAGAATCGTTAATTCGCCTTTGAATTTTCGATTGGATTTAAGGTGTTGAGTATAATCTGCTGCATAGACATTATAGTGTTCTAGGGTAGATTTTGTAATTCCCCATGTACTAAAATATGTATGTAAAGCTGTATTATCTTTAGCAATTTGATAGCTAAATTTCCGCTCTAAAGGTTTACCATTATTGGCAATCCATTCTGTTTTCTCAATTGGTTTTGAAGGGATAGGTAGTGTAGATACTACCCGATTATCTTCTTTTATAAAACGCCACTCAGGAAGATTTAAATCCCGGATGATACATTCTAAAATGGATTTAAACTCCGTCTTTGGGTTCAGTTGATACAATTGTCCTGCAAAACTAAACAATGTACCACTTTCACCTGTACTGTGTCGTGTGCAACTCCATAAGCCGTTAGGAAGCCTATAGATGCTAATACTCCCTACCCGATAGCGATTGCCTATCCGCTTTAGCTGCCGACCAAGATAAGTTTCCACATACCATTTGAACCATGTCAAACCGTTGTCGGTAGCTTGCAAAATAGCTGCACTATCTGGGTATCGAGGAACAAGCCCGATACTCATCTCCAGCAATTTTAAATGTTAGTAATGGACTTCTATTAGGGGAGAAATAGGGTTATAAAATCGAACGAAATATGTTTCAAATTTTGGCGAAATAAGTACCCAATACTGGCAAGTAAACTTTAAAATTATTTGGCAATTTAGTCGTAAATTATTATTTTTGCAGTATCGGACAATGAAACAAACCCTCTGGATTTTCGGTTTTAATTTCTTTCGTTCGATTTTATAAAAATATTTCGAAAGTTGATTGTTTGGCGACAATCAACTTTTTTTATCCCTTCACTTTAGAAGTTGCTACAAATCTAAATAAAATCTTTCTAAAATAAAAGTTGGTAAATTATTCTAAAACCTTGATTTATTTGGAGTTATCAAGGGTTTAGACCTATTTTTTAGTGTTTATTTTGTAAACTAAATAAACATTGTAAACAGTGTAATCTATGTTTACAATAAAATATAAAATGATATGAACAGACCTACTTTGATTATCTATTTATGGGATAGCTTTAGTTGTTATTAAATGCTATTCAATAAGTATCTTGCTCAGGATTCTAATTGAATTTCAATGAGTTTATCAAGGTCGTTTAGTCTTATCTTTTAGTGGGTTTAGAGAATTTTTTATAAATTTCCATAATTTTTTATATACTGTTTACAATGTAAACAATGATTACATTTTAAATGACTATTGTATTTATTAAAACTACTTTTAAAG
>CAYLSF010000806.1:0-4042 GCA_964385675.1 uncultured Saprospiraceae bacterium | reverse complement strand
TAGCGTTATGTGACGCTGCCACTTCATGTGGCTATCGCGTCCAACGGACAAAGCAACAACGACAGTGAAGGCATTTATGCCGAAACTGGACGATGATGCTATTGTTGTGTGCGGCATTAAATTTATATTTTTATTCAGTATTGAGCATCAAATTTCGTCGATAAATCTGAGTTACAGTAAAGATAAACCGACTTTTGATATTTCTTAACTTTCGATTAGCCTTTTTATCTCAGATTTTTACCATTTCTGCAATCAATCGACCAATCTCAGCGCATCACAAAGTCATTTTTGAGCCGTAAACTTTTACTATTTCTGCATCAAATCGACCAATCTCAGCGCATCACAAAGCTATTTTTGAGCCGTAAATTTTTACCATTTTTGCGACTAATAAACCAATCTTAACACATCACAAAGCTATTTTTAAACCGTAAACTTCTACCATTTCTGCATCAAATCGACCAATCTCAGCGCATCACAAAGCTATTTTTGAGCCGTAAATTTTTACCATTTTTGCGACTAATAAACCAATCTTAACACATCACAAAGCTATTTTTAAACCGTAAACTTCTACCATTTCTGCATCAAATCGACCAATCTCAGCGCATCACAAAGTCATTTTTAAGCCGTAAACTTTTACTATTTCTACAACTAATCGACCAATCTCAGCGCATCACAAAGCTATTTTTAAACCGTAAACTTTTACCATTTTTGCGACTAATAAACCAATCTTAACGCATCTCAAAGCTATTTTTAAACCGTAAACTTCTACCATTTCTGCATCAAATCGACCAGTCTAAACGCATCACAAAGTCATTTTTAAGCCGTAAACTTTTACCATTTTTGCAACTAATCAACCAATCTTAACGCATCACAAAGCTATTTTTAAACCGTAAACTTTTACCATTTCTGCAACTAATCAACCAATCTCAACGCATCACAAAGCTATTTTTGAGTTGTAAACTTTCACTATTTCTGCTACTAATCGACCAGTCTAAACGCATTGAAAAGCCATTTTTGAGCCTCGAACTTTTACGAGTCTCAATTGCTATTCACAGAATTTTAATCTTCCATTTTTGCGCCAACTCTCATTACGCTATTCTTATTTATAAATTTTCATGTCGCACACAACGTCAACAGCAGCAACGCACGGTGAAGGCATTTATGCCGAACTGGAAGATGCTGCTATTGTTGGATGCCGCTTTATTCATTTATTATTTATTTTGGATTGATACAAGTCTAACAAAATTTCTTTTATTAAAACGTGGTCTCCATCCACTTTTTCGAGGACTTATTCCTTGATTATTGAACATTATCATATTGCCCTTAATCTCGAATAAATAACCTTCATTTTCTATTTCCTTGAAACTATCTTTGATGAGAAACTTAAAAATACTTTCCATATCATATTTGTAAGTTAACTCTTCAAAAGCATCAAAATCACCTTTTTGTGCTAATCTAAATGTTTCAATATTTCTCGTAATATCACGATTTTCTACCTCTTTTGATAAAATACCAATCACATCAGTAAACTTAAATATCTCTTTTTCGCCTGTATTAGAATTGATTATGTATAGTTCTTTACAGTTTCCGAGTAACCCAAATCTTGTATTGGCTGTTTTTAAGTACTTCTTTATCTGATACAAATACTCTAATACATAAATTCCATTTCTTTTGACTTCGATAATCAGTAGTGGTGGATAACTTGGATTAAAGTCTTTCATGTTGAACTTTTGATAAATAGCAATATCATAGCTTTTATGCTCAACTCTAAAATGATAATCTTTTGTTAATCCTAAATCAATAAATCTTTGTAAAAATGCTTGTCGAACTTTTTCCTCTGGAGTTAGAAGTATATTGATTTTACGTATTAAGCATTTAGTTTTTTGGCTTTTATTTAGTAAATACGTATTCAATATTACTTCTTCTCCATGACAATTAATATTCATCACTTACCAAAGAATTTGAGAAGTTTGTTTATTGATTTCTCCCAATTTTCTTTTGATAATTCAGCAAGTAACTTGTTCGCATTTCGATGAGTTCCTACCATCGTTTTAAGTTTCCTTCTCAATAATCCTAAAACATCTTGATTATAACCTGCACCTCTTCCTCGTCTGTTAATCAATTCTCTCCAAAAATCAACATTTTCATTATGTTCTTGTAAATAGTTTTCAATCCCAATTCCCGTATTAGATATGAAGTCATCATAGTATTTTGTATAGTTCCGTTTAATTTCTGGTATGATTGATTGCAAGTCTTTATGTGAATTTCCTAATCTATCCAAAATTTCCTCTAATTGGTTTTTGAGTTGATTTGTAAATTTTTTCAACATTGAATATTCATCTTGCCCTTCTGCTACTACTCTTGCATCATAATATGTATCATAACCTCTTTCCTCAAAAGTTCCAAATCTTCTATGAATAGCATCTTTCGTATTCCATGCACGATATTTCTTTCCATAATATTCGGCATATTCATCTATAAATATATCTTCATCATAATGCGGATGAAAATATGGAGATATTTCACCAAGATTTTTTAAGTCAACAATTTTTTCTATCGCATCTTGAATAATTTGTCTTTCACCTTCGGAAAGACCATCTCCGTTTTTTATTTCCTCGAAACTATTTTTAATCTTTTCGACCTCGTTATGTAAAATATTAACTCTTCGTTCGATTATTTTATTGATTTCTTCAATAGTTTCATCATTAACTTCTTGCACATCCTCTTCATCATACTCATCTGTATTCAACTTTCCCTTCTCGTTATAAAACCTCAGAGCATCATAAAACAAAATATTATCTGAAAGAAATTCAAGATTAAGTTCATTGTAAACTTTTGCTATAATTTCTCTTCTTAGTGATGCTCCTGTTTCCCACTCTCCGTCTCCATCATTCTCTTTTTCAGGTTCGCCTTTGTGTGGCATGACAAATATTGAGAATTTCTGTTCATATTGTTTTGAACGTTGAGATAAGTAATATTGTGTTAATTCTCTTACATTTGTTTCTGGTGCATCATTATATCTTGATGTGAATAAAATTATTGTGTCTTTTGCTTCAATATATTCTCTTAAATCTGGTCTATTTGCATTTTCGTCAATTCCCTTTGTATCTATAACTGATTGGAATTTGGATAAATCCGAACCGCTTAGTAAGCTCTCACTTACATTTACATAAATTTTTCGTGGAATTGAAAGGTGCTTAACTTCACCTTTGTTAATGGCATCGAAATTCTGCTTTAACCATACTTTTTCTTCCCCTTCTTCAAAAGCTACAACGGACGTTTCACGACTATAACTACGATTATCCAAATCTGCATTACTCAATGCTAATTCTAATAAACCATCACGACTTAATTCTTTTGATTGTATTAATGCTTCATCAAGTACTTTAGTTTTAGTCTTACTTTCAGGGTCTTCATTTTTTACTGTACGTTTCTTTAGGTTTATAATATTTCTAACGGCTCTTTCAAGTTCGGTAGAAATGTTATCCTTTTCCTTATCTTCATCATAATAGCTATTAACAAAATCTTCAATTAAACTTCGTAATTTTTCCTTTGGATAAGGTTCTATTTCGATTGAAGTATTTTCATTGGCTGTTATTACTACTTCACTTATCGTTGTTCTTCCCGAACCTGTTGATAATAAAGCCTCTGTTTTAGTGTAACTTCTTTTCTTACCTCGAACCTCTCTAACAGCCTTAACTTCATCAATCAAATTGAATAAATGGCAAATGGCAGTTGTTTTTCCTGCTCCAACAGTTCCAACAAAGACTATTTGATATTTTTCAATAGATAATAATTCTTGGATTTCATCAAGTCTATCTTTCTTTGCTTCTAGGGATTTTTTCTTCAAATGACTAAAAACATCATTTTCATTTATCCGATTAATTTCGTCTAATAGAGCAGATTTTAAGGTCTGGATTTTAGTTTCAATATTCACGTTTACTTTTTTATGGTTTTGTAAATTATTTTTATTTTTCTTAGTGGCATCCAACGTCCAAAGCAGCAACGATGGTGAAGGCATTTATGCCAAACTAGAAGATGC
>CAYLSF010000805.1:0-4045 GCA_964385675.1 uncultured Saprospiraceae bacterium | reverse complement strand
GAGTCAGCACTAAGGTGATTTCCTGTAAACCTGATTCCTATTTTAATTTGTAAATAAATTCCTCTATTTCCTTCCCTCTTGCGTTCGCATACCACATAGATTTCCCTATTTTTTGAAACCCAGCTTTCTCTAATACTTTTTGAGAGCCAAAGTTATCATAAGCAACTCGACCAAATATTGGGCGATTAGTTTCTATTTCTAAGAATTGTTGCACTGCTTTAGTCGTTATTCCTTGCCTCCAATATTTTTTATCAATCGCATACGTAATCTCTGCTTCACCATCCATTACATATTTCACCACGCACCCAATAACTTGATTATCAAGCAGTATAGTTTGCATATTAATAGTCTCATCTTGTAGAAGTCGTTGCCATTTTTTCATATATCCCACTTTATCGTTAGGATTTTTTGGCGTAAAAGCTGCCATGTAGTTAGCTTCTTCATCAGTTTGATTTTGATAGAAAATTTCTAAATCTGATACTATTGATTTTCTTAACTGAAGGTTCATTATCTATATTCTTCTAATTAATTCCTCTGTGCAACTCCGTCTCCTATTGCTTATATTCTCAACGCAATACCTCTTTCCATTTCAAAACAACCTGAGCTGCCTCCTCCAAAGTCTCCCCAAATGCAAAAACACCTTCTTCATGACTTTGCATCACAAAGATTTTTTCTTCATTCAGATTTGTCGTTTGAAATAAGTCAAGAATAGAATAAGCCATTTCTGGTGAACCATAAGTCGCTCCCAATTCAGTAGTTGGTACTTTAAACATTAGATCTTTCCAAAGTTCCAAATGATGAACATGAATGACGCCTTTTATTTTGGGATTCGATTGATAGATCATGGCATGACTCATGGATTCTGATGAGGCTATAATAGGTCCCTCACAAGTCAATTCATTTTTATCAATATCAACAGAGTTAACCTTGGCATAATGTTCTGTAGTTAATTTGGGATAGTTTCCTGTAGCTGAACCACTAATTATAAATTGATCGGTATTTCCAATACGTTGGCTAATATTACCAAAACCAATACCATTTGGATATGCACCTATCAAGTTATAGTGATACATTTCTTGCCGCCAATAGTTCAACACTGTAATTTGGTCAGCAGGGAGAGCAGGCGTTTTTTCCCAATTTGCCTTAAACTTAATATAACCTTCGTCTAGCAACATTTGACTTTCGACTTTCGACTTTCGACCATCGACTTGTAAGACTTATCGAAAGTCGAACGTCGATTATCGAATGTCATTCTATAATGAGTTCTTTTTGAATTTTTAGATCCTCTGCGGATACTTGCACAATATATGTTCCTTTGGAAAGACTTGACGTATCTAAAGCGATTGTTTTATCGCCTTGTTCTGGATTAATTCTTTCATAGTAAAATTTAGCGTCATTTGTGCTTAATAACGTAACTTCTAGAGGAGGAAGGGTTTGTACCTTTTCTATAGAAATAATGGTGGTTTCTCCTTTTTTTAAATTATTGGGAAATACGGAAACGGCTTTTTCTAGCAATTTCTGCTCTACGGCTTTTGTAATTTCCACACTTACTGGAATTTGATTCACAGAAATACCGCATTGACTTTCTACGGTTTGGGTAATCATATAATCACCCGATTGAGGGTAGGAAAACGTATAGGACTTTCCTATTTTACCAGAAGCTGTATTGCCTTGAAAATCAAAATCTACACTACAAAACGTTCCATTGACAGACTGATCATAAATAACAACGGTATTATCATCCGCATAATCCAATTCATATTCAGCGGAAGGTTGTGGTTTAATTTGAATGACTAATTTAGGGGAAGCCTTACCTCGTACCTTTCCTGCGGAAATCTCTGTGACTTGTAATTTCCCCTCTTTTATTCCAGAATTCCATCTAACCGTTACCCTATTTTTATTTTGCTGAGTAATTCGACCATTTTCTATCGTCCATTCATAAGTTGATTCAGGCATACCATCCACTTCATATTCTGCTTCTAAACCCTCACAAACACTATATTTCCCATCAGGTGTAGCAGTTTGAAATGCTAAGGCTTCATTAATAAAATCGGTCATAGAATGAATAACCTCGCCGCCTGCATATCCCATAGCAGCAAAGCCATAAATTTCATCTTGATCTTCTACGGCTTGAAATTCAGATAAAAAACCTAAAGAATCTAATCGTTGATGAATTCGCTTTGAGCCATAAACCAATGGGAACATATTATCAAAATCTTGCTCAAAAGGATGTCCCATATCTATGGGTATCACATTATCATTTTTAGCATGGATATTTAAAGCAGGAATATGAGGAGAGTTATCAATGATAGATGGATCGTACAAAGCCCCACCAATATTTATCACACCAGCCACATTTGCTGAATAATCAAAAGGATTACCAGAACAATCTAAACAGCCCAAATCTCTTCTACCATCATTTTGTCCATAGGAAGCTGCAGGTCGTTCTTTTTCGGTGTCCATAAAAGCGGTATGTAATGCAATAATAGCCCCAGCCCTTTTTCCACCAATAAATATTTGAGAAGTATCTACTCGGAAAGTCGCATGATATTCTTTAAAATATCGAACTGCAGAACGAGCATCCTGTACCGCTCTATACATGGCTCGTATCATACTTTCGGGATTTGTGGCATCAAAATTTTGACGATAGTCGATACATGCACAAGCATACCCGTATCTTGCCAAACTATCGCAAAGTGTTACCATATCAGCACTTCGCTTTTGACCAAAAACAAATCCACCATCTGAAAACAACATGACTAAAGGTCGTTTAGTCGCTTCATCCAATGCTGGTTCATAAAAATCAAAAGCATAATCAACAGGTACATCTTCTTCCACTAAACTAAATGGAATCGCCTGACTATATACAATATCTTGAAATACGGTAACATCATCAAAGATAGGCCACCTGTAGCGGAGGTCGTTATATTGAGCAGATAAGTTTGATAGCGTGAATAGGTTTATTACAATAATTAGTGTCCAAGCTCTATATAGGTGTATCATAGGTGTACTTTGTGAATCAATGTGTTGTGTGTGTCTTGTCGTCATTAAAAATAACAATTACTATACCATCGTAACGAAATTTTAAACGACCTACAAAAATTTAGAACGAAAACTTCATGTCATAGTTTTTTACGGAAAAGGCAACTCTATCTTATTTTTTAGTCAAACGCTTGTTAATTCTCGTTTTCCAATGATTAAGGTAGATTTCCTTATTTTCTACATTAGATTGCTCAATATTTTTCATAATATGATTCATATCATCAATTGTAAAATGAGCATATCGGACTTCATCTTCATACTCAAAATCATAACCTAAAGCCGCAAATAATTTATCAGACCATTCATTTCTTTCACAATCCATCACAAAATGTACTCTTGGAATTGTCCCTTTATTTTCTACCCGATGTGGCAATTCAAAGTTCAAGTACCAACAACTCCCCTCTTCCATAACTACCCTTTCCTCTGCATGATAAAAATATAACTCGTCCAAAGTCTGAATGGGAATATGCACTCTAAATGAACCACTCAAATAACTTAATCCTCTATCTACATGTGTTTTGATATTAGAGTTGGGATCAAGTTTCATTAAACAGACTCTAGTCTTATCACATTTAAACTGGTCAATGATAGATTGGAAATAACTACAATTCTTCAATAAAGCTGTTGGTTTATAGTCAGAAGCCTCTCCCTCGCATTTCAATTCATCTAAGCTGCCATGAAGCGACCATAAAGGAATGAGTGTCCAATTTCCAGAATAATCATGACGACTATAATGATCTTTCCAATTAAAATTTAGAGCAATTTCTAAATCCGTTTTTAATAACTCAATATTATATTCAAAAGGCAATTTATATCTTGCTTCCATTCTTATTTATTTAGTACTGTAAATTTAGATAATAATAAGAATTTGGTGAATAAAAATGTATTTAGGGAGTCAGAAAATTACAATTGACTACAAACTATAATAATCAGACTTCTTAGAAGTAAGTTGGTTTAAAGTTAAAACAACGAAAAATCAGCTAAATTTCTTTTGACCCCATAA
>CAYLSF010000804.1:0-4046 GCA_964385675.1 uncultured Saprospiraceae bacterium | reverse complement strand
TAGCAAGATAGGTTTGTTTGCCATAATATTTTATTTACTAGGATGTTTTTTTATTGATTTAAGGTAGTCATTGTAATAATTGAAAAACAACAATGGTACGGTTACAAAGAAAATTACGATTTGATGGAAAAGTCCAAGATAAAGTGAACTATCATTCCATTTGAAATCAATACCTTGAATTCTAAATAAGAAGAAAAATAATAGACCACCTATCAGAAATTCAAAAACCACTAGAGACCATAAAAAATTTAATGATAATTGATGATCTCTATGAAGGTTTGATTTTCCAAACACTACCTTATTGAAGATAAGGTATATTAGAAAAAAGATAAGACCACAGATTACTAAAAAGACAATAAATTTTTCCACCAATTTTAAAGGTGTTTCATACTCTAAACCAAAAAATAACGAATTTAAATATTCTATCATAATTATTAGAGGTTAATATATCTATTCTAAGAATAGTATTGGGTACAAATAAAACATGATTAAAAGAATAAGTACAATGATTCTATTTATTCAAAGACAACATAAAATTAACAAAATATTAAGAATGCTGTCTGTTATTTATGACTAAATTAATTAAAGATTCGATAAAACAAAATTATTTAAAAATATTCAACATTGTCTCCTCCTGTATTTGTCGGTGGTGGATTATTTGAGGGAGATCTAGGTTGGTATGTTTGTCTGTTTCCATTGTCATCATCATCATCATTTTGATTCCTGTTATTATTGTAGAAATAATACCCTAATCCTGCCAATGCTGCTAATAAGAATAAAAAGAATCCTCCGCCTGAAGACTCACCTTCTATCTTAAAATAGCCTGTCCGTGTGCCTATACCTGACGAACCAACAGTAACTTTATAAACTCCTGGTTCGTCTATTTTAAATCTAGCATTAGTTTGTGTGGTTTTCTTATTAAATCGTATAGACTTATTATCCGTGTTATTAACTCGAACGACAAAATTATTAGTACTATCACAACCTAAACATTTCCATAAGATAGAAACAGAACCTTTTCTCTCTATTCTAGGTTTGCTTTTGCTATTGGTAACAGTAGGTCTTAATAGTGTTAAGTTCTTTCTTGAAACTTGAGCAGCATTCGGATTAGAGCCTTGTATATTTATCTTTTTTACATTGACTTGCTTTACAACAACCTGAAAGTTAGAATTATCATAATTATTTCTCAGTGTAGCTAATTTAATCTCAAAAGAACTTGCAGTACCATATTCAGCTAATAAAACTTGTTCCTCTCTACTATAATTAGGAGGACGACTATCAGAATCTTTAAGTTGGTCAGAAATCTCAATTAGAAAATAACTATCTATATTAACTTGATTTCCTTTTGCTACACTAGCGGCTTTAGCTCTTGCTATTTCGGGATAAGTCCAATCATCATAGTAATTTTTTGGATAATAAGTATTATAGAAGTTAATCACATCGTTTTGTGTATTATTTACTTTTTCAACGGTATATTTTTTATAGGTATCTTTTTCTCCAAATGGCATAATCATAATATAACCATCTTGATTAGGATCTACAAGTGGTTTTCCACTACCGTTGACGATGTCTTCGATAGCACCTGTTTTTGCCAACCAGGTCCAATTTGAAAAACGTTGTGCGTCAAATTTTCCTTGTATTAAATCTCTGGAAATTAATTTAGCTTCTTCCTTCATATTTCGATTTGGCCCCGAACCAGATACGTCAATCAAGACGAAAGCACTACTTTGTGCAGTTCCTAAAGTATAGAGTCCAAATATAATAAAACATATAAGCAAAAATTTATTCATCGTCTAATAGGTTTCGGTGTAATAATGAATGCAATGATGATAAAAATTACACAAATTATTATCAGCCAATAAATAAAATAATAGAGATTTTTAAAATCTCTAAGAATATTATCTAGAGCATTGGTATAGGATACCATATTTGTTCCATCTTCTACAGCGAATCCACACTCTTCTGCTTTTTGAATAAAAGCATTATCACCTGTTCCCAAGTCTATGACGCTAACCGTTTCAGGCTCAAAAAACTCATTGTAGGAAGGATCGGAACAGAAGAAATTACTTATATCAAACCCACCAGTAAAAAAACTAACTGCTTCTTCTCCATCCGTGATTATAATTGATGCAATATTGTCATAACTTCTTTCGTCCATTTGTTGTTTGGTAAATAAGAAATTTTTCCAGATGGTTTCACATATAGGAGAACCAGAATCTTCTAGCCCTAAAGTTTGAATATAGTTGAGTAAACCGTCCTTATCATTACCATAGAACAGATCATTTAAACCAGATAAACTCTCCATATTTGAAGATGTAATATCGGCAATGCTTTGCTTATAATTACCTTCTTCAAATGAAGTAATTATTACATCTGTTTTATCACCAAACATCTTTATAGTATTGGATAAGGCTTCCTTTCCTGTTTCCAAAGGAATTTCACCAACAACATTAGCCATTTGCATACTTCCTGAGGTATCTATTACAATCGAAACTAAATTTTGATCTTGCTGTTTTATTAGGAAAAAAATAACAAAACCGATTAAAGGAACGAGTATCCACAATCGAACTTTTTTAAAGTCTGTTAATACGAAATTGGCAAATTTATCCAATTCATATCTTGACAATGGATAGGATACCAAATTTTTGAGACCATTTTTAGAATGTGATTTTGCTATTTGAGACAAGCCATAAATAATTAGACTTAATACAGTAATTAATGATATTAAGTGTGATAATTCAAGGTTTGTTTCTTTATAAAAACCAATATTCCACAAATAACAAGCAATTCCTACAATTAAAATTCCTAAAATAGAAGCGGCTTTAACCAAAGCGAGATTTAATTGCATAATCGTTTTATATACCGTAATATTATCTTGTCTTGATAACCAGATTTTAGTTAACAATAGCACCGCGATAAGACTACCGAAAGGGTATAGCCAGAAGTCTAGACTGCTAAATTTTGCATCTATTATATAGCCCTCTAAAGCGGAAAATAAAAGTTCTACGTTTTCAATCATTGTGCAATTAGTGCTTTGGTTTTTTCTTTACTATACGAATTACCGTATTGTTCTACTAAAATAACAAATCGTTCTTCAGAATTATTAGATTTTTGAGCCTCAAATATAGGGCTATAATAACTTTGAAAATCAGATGATTCTACAAATGTAACATTTTCTATGTTATTTGACGGTAGTATTGCATTTATTGGAATGTAATTAATTGTTATACCAAATAGATTTAAAATCATACTGTTTATTTTAGAAATGTGCTTTTCGCTGTCTTTTTTTAATTGTTTCCCTAATGATTCATTATTTTGTACTAAAGTGCTGAATATCCTTAAATCTTCCAATAATAACAGTATTTTATTGACGTTGGGCAATAAAAATTCGACATAAAATAAATCTTTTAATTCATTAAACCTATGAGAGGGTTCTGATATTTGATTTAATTTTTTTGATAAATCGGCATCTAATACAAGACCATAATGATGAATATTATCAAATACGACTTTCCATTTTAAGAATTGTTCTATTGATGTTTTGTTGATTCTTGTTTGTAAAATTTCTTTTAAAATGTCATATTCTTGTTTTGAGACATTGGTAATAGAAGGAACATTTATTAGTGCTTCCATTATATTCTTGATAGTATTAAAATAAGTTAATCCATTAATAACTAAGATAGAATTGCGATCAATAGAAATGTGTTGATCAATGACTTTGGGAGATTTATTAGTGAGGCTACCTAATTTTTTAATCTCTGATTTTAAACTGATAATAGTTGATTCATAATTTTCCACCTTTACTTCTAGTGTTGTATTATTATCAAATAATGCTTTATTATCTTTTTCTAGTTGCTTTAATTTTATTATGTCATTTTGAGCCAATACTTTACTATCTACATCAGATTTTTGAGATTTATTTTCCTTAAATATGGAAATTAAAAAGCCTATTAAAACACCTATCATTCCTCCACCCCCGCTCTCCACCACACCTATTTTACCTCAATTATTATTAATATTTCAAGACACTAACTAAATAGCATAAA
>CAYLSF010000803.1:0-4050 GCA_964385675.1 uncultured Saprospiraceae bacterium | reverse complement strand
AAATTTATTGCTTTCAGTAATATCAGACATTTTTAAACTGATTCTTATATATTTTCAATGTATGCTAGCACGTAATGGAATAAAAAAGCATGGGTCTAACAACACTATTAATTAAATATTACTATAGGCATCCAATTCCATATTCGATATTTTTACCTACCAGTAAGTACAATAGAAAAGAGAAATTAGCTGGTGTAAAAAGAGTTGCAGATGTACACAACAATAAACTCGATCTTTTATATCGTCCTTTATTATCCCTATTAAAGAATCAATATCAAAATTATGAGCGATGTTTCATCATTGGCAATGGTCCCAGTATTAATGACACAGATCTGACAAAATTAAGCAACGAGATTACCTTCGGCGTTAATGGAATCTTCCTGAAATTTAATGAAAGTAAATTCAGGCCTACATTCTATGTTGTAGAAGATCACCTTGTTGCAGAGGATAGAGCAATAAACATTAATAGTTTAAATGATGTGATTAAATTGTTCCCCACTTACTTAGCCTATTGTTTGGATGAAACCCCTAACACATTATTTTTTAATCATCGTCCAAGAATCAGTTTTCCTCATGGTTTTAATTTTTCTACCAATGCCGAATCAATTACATATACAGGCGGGACAGTTACATTCACATGTATGCAGCTTGCCATGTATTTAGGGTTTAAAAAAATATACCTAATAGGTGTCGATCATAATTATGCAATTCCGAATAGTGTGAAAAAAAGTAATGAGTATTCCGTCGATATATTGGATATGAAAGAAGATGATCCTAATCATTTCTCACCAGATTATTTTGGTAAAGGTTATCGTTGGCATGATCCAAATGTAACAAAAATGGAGCTGGCATATCTTGAAGCCAGAAAGGTAACTGAAAAAAACAATGTAAAAATATTTAACGCAACCATAGGTGGACATCTAGAAGTGTTTGATCGAGTCGATTACGATAGTTTATTTGAGAAAAATGTAAAAAGGCTAAAGGAATCGAGTGAGATAATAAATTTTCCGGTTATTTCTTCTACTAAAAAAAATGAAATTGATTGGCAGAAAATTGATAAGCCAAATCGTAATATAAAAGTTCTGGTTATCTCTTTGACGATAATGCAGAAAGATTCTGCCACTGGCGCATTGCTTAGAGAATTATTTACTGGTTGGGATAGCCGTTGTCTGGCACAGGTATATGCACACAAAGCAATTCCTGACGAAGATTTTTGTAAGCATAATTTTAGACTAGAAGGAACAATGGAAAGCAGGAAAAGGGTAGCTGGCGCTGTGCTGTCTTTTGCCCCGGATCTTGTTTATATCAGAGCCAGTGAAAAACCTGTATGGTTATTAAAATTTTCACTTGATATTACAAAGAAACTGAAGACTCCATTTATTTTACATATGATGGATGATTGGCCGGAGCGAGAACGGATATATCATTTTGAAAATTATCTGACTCTATCACCAATATTGAATCAGTTGATAGAAAATGCGCATTTAAATATGTCTATTAGCCAAAATATGTCAAAAGCATATATGGAACGCTATAAACGGAATTTTTATCCAGTCAGTAATTGTATTGATAGTAAGCAATGGCAATACACGGGCAATAGGACAACAAATCGAGAGCACTTTTTAATTAGATATCTGGGCTCACTCGCAGCAGATATGCAATTGGATAGTGTTATTGATATGGCAAAAGCGGTCGATAGAGTCGCTGAAAATTCACCAGTCATATTCGAGGTATTCGTTCATAAACGTTTTATGCATAATGCGAAGTCATTTAAAAAAAATAAACATATTAAGGTCAGAGAATTTGTTAAGCCTGAAGACTATAAGCGCACTTTAGTAGATTGTGATTTATTATTGATCCCTGCTAATTTCGATCAAAAGAGTATTACTTACACTCGTTATTCAATGGCAAATAAATTGCCAGAATGTTTGGCATCAGGTACACCGATACTCGCATATGGAACAGATGAAATATCAACGATAAGTTATATTATTGAAAATAATCTAGCCTATTCTGTGACAGAAAAAGACATAGATAAATTATCGGGAATGTTGAAACATATTATTAATCATGATGATGAAAGGCATGCCCTATCCAAAGCAGCAAAAAGGTTCGTCTCCGAAAATCATGAAGCCGGCATTATCAGAGAAAATTTTGCTAGAATGATCACGGCCTGCGTTAAAAATAAATGATAGACAATAAACAATATAGCCGGCTTATTGCAACGCAGGATAGGGCCAAACATGCACATATTAGAGAAGATAAAATAATAGCAGACTTATTACAGAAGCATTCAATTGTTGGCACTATGATAAATGTAGGTGCTCATACTGGAAGTGGTTTGACGGTCTTTGTACAACAGGGATGGGAAATACATGCATTTGAACCAGACACAAAAAATAGAAAAGCATTAAAAGACAAATTTCAGAATAGAATTCATGTAGACGAACGTGCTGTTTCTGATGAAGATATTCAAAATACGCAATTTTTCAAGAGTAATGAGTCAACCGGAATAAGCAGCCTGCTTTCGTTTCATGATTCACATGAGAAATCACATATTGTCGATGTAATATCACTTAAGAGCTACTGCAAACAAGCCTCTATTAACAGGATAGATTATTTGCTCATTGATTCAGAGGGTTACGATTTACCCGTGTTACGTGGAATGGATTGGAAGCAATATCAGCCAGAGGTAATAGTTTGTGAATTTGAAGATAGAAAGACTCAGTTGCTGGACTATGATTTCCATGATTTAGCCCGATATTTATGTGATAGAGATTACAATGTATACGTTTCTGAGTGGCACCCTGTTCTTAAGTACGGTATCAAGCATGATTGGCGAACACTAAAGAAATATCCGTGTGAGTTGGATGATAAAAATGCTTGGGGCAATCTAATTGCCATTCGATCAAAAATATCTGATCACAAAATTCAAAATCTGTTTAATGCTGAATTAAAATCAAAAACGGGATTTGCAAGTAAGTTATGGAAAGTAATACATCGAAAATGACAAATATAAATAAGCATGATGGTAAATCGGAAACCCGTAGTAGACCGCTTGTATCTGTAATTATTCGTAGTTTTAATGAAGAAAAACATATTGAAAAATTGTTACGCGGCTTATTAGAGCAAACATATAATAATATTGAAATAATTGTTGTTGATTCTGGTTCGACAGATGCAACAGTCGCGATTGCCGAGCGATATCCAGTGAAAACCATATCTATCAAACCGGAAGACTTTACCTTTGGATATTCACTGAATGCAGGTTGTGAAGTAGCATCCGGTACTTATTTATTATTTGCAAGCGCGCATGTTTATCCAGTGTATGTAGACTGGATAGAGATAATGGTATCTGTCATAGAAGATGAAAATGTTGGATTGGTATATGGAAAACAACGTGGTAATGAATATTCGCATTATTCAGAGCAACAGATTTTTAAAAAATGGTTTCCGGAAGAAGCAGACTATGATCAATCTCATACTTTTTGTAATAATGCCAATACATTAATTAAGAAAATGCATTGGCTCGAACACCATTATGATGAGGAATTGACGGGCCTGGAAGACATAGCATGGGCTACATATATAAAAACTAAAGGTCTAAAAATAGCCTATGAACCAAGAGCGGAAATCATTCATATACATAATGAAACCGTTGAAAGGATTTTTAATAGATATAAAAGGGAAGCGATGGCATTAACAAATATACATCCTGAGCAAAAATTTACACTTATTGATTTTATTCTACTTTGTTTTGGTAATGTTATTAGTGATCTATTTCATTCAATAGAAGATAAATCTTTCTTCAAGAATTTTTCAGATATTTTATTATTCAGATTCGCACAGTTTTGGGGGACATTCAGAGGCAATGCGGAAACAAGTAAGATTACGCAAGAATTGAAAAAGAAATTTTATTATCCCAAATCACTGGCTGCATGTGGTGCATTTCGAGAGGAGGCTTAGCTCCTTCAGACCAGGTGTTGGTTTTTGTATCGTAGATGCTTGTTTTTTTGGCGCGGCGACCGCCGAGAAGGTAGAATTTATCCT
>CAYLSF010000802.1:0-4052 GCA_964385675.1 uncultured Saprospiraceae bacterium | reverse complement strand
CACCTTACACCTTACACCTTACACCTTACACCTTACACCTTACACCTTACACCTACTCCGCAAATGCTTCTTTTTGAGCTTGATAGATTTCCATTGGCAAGTCAAAAACCTCTGAATTTTTCTTATTGTTGTTTTGTACAAAGTGTACAGAGTGAATGTAAGGTTCTGCTAGATTGATTTTATCTAGTGGCGTAACCACCATCAGTTGTAAATTAAGCTGCTTGAATAACTCCATCGCATATACCGAGTTTTCAGGGTCAACCTTACTGAAAGCTTCATCCACCACCGCAAAACGGAATGAACGACGGTTACTATTTGAGTTTCGAATACCAAATTGATACGCAATGGCAGAAGCTAAAATGGTGTAGGCTAATTTCGCTTTTTCACCACCCGATAAACTTTGGCTATCTTGATAATATTGTCGCTCGGAATCATCCGCTTCGTAGCGTTCAATCGCTGCAAATTCTAACCAATTTCTGACATCGGTTACTTTTTTTCGCCAGTTTTCACTATTCGAGAGTTCTTCTATAATTTTTTGAATCCGCTTGAAACTCTTTTCCAATTCCACTTCATCGCCTTGCACCAATTTTGCGGGGTCAGGCATGGCATCTTTTAGCATTTGTTTAAAATCTCTAACGGCATTATCTCTAGTCTTATGGACTTCTAGCTGAATATAAGTGAGTGGTTTACTATTAAAATTTATCCCGCCTAATGATTGATTAATTTCATCAATACTATCCAAAATTTGCACTTCTTTATTTTCTAAAGAGGTTTTAAAATTGGCAATATCAAAAATTAATCGCTCATTGAGCCAATCCTTAAATCGCTTTTGGTACTTGGGTAAATCTTCTTTTTGAATTTTATTATAAATCAATTCAAACTCTTTGAGGTATTTTCTATCTGTCCCTAAGTCAATCGTTTCTGCCATCCAATTTGGATATTTCTCCAAAATATCGGGAGCAGGATTAATAAACTTTTGCATCGCTAAAGATAGCTTTCGTTCTATTTTATTAACAGAACGTTGTGCTTCTTGTAAGGCTTGATTGATGGTTTTAGTCGTTTTAGCTTCTATCTTTTTAATAGTCGAAATCATCAAACTTTCGCCTTCAAAATAGCTTTCTATTTTTGAATTATACTTTTTAGGCACTTGACCTTCTATGCTTTTGAGAATATCTGCGACTTCTTTGAGTTCCTGCCCATAATTCTCTAAGCGACTTTGCAATTTCCCTCGCTGCTCGTTCAGTTTATCTCGATTATCAGAAACGGTTTGAATTTGTTGTCGTAGTTCCTTCAATTGATTTTCTAACGACTGTAATTGATTAGAGCTTTTTAATAAATCGGATTTTTCGGTTTCGTATTGTTTAATATTTTTCACCAAGATTTTCCAATCTACCTCCTCATATTGCTCAAAGCCAATCAACCGATTTAAATTATCCCTGCGTTGATTGATTCGCTTTTGCTGTCGTTGAAAATCATCTAAGGTTCGTTGCCAATCTTTTATGGTGACTTGAATGGCTTTAGCTTCTTTTTGAATCGCTAAAATTGTTGCCCTATTGTCCCAACCTAGAATGTGTTGATTACCTTTGAGGGTACTGTCTTTGATATGAAGTTCTCTATCTTTTATCAACCCTCCATCACTAATAGCTTGTTCTAATTTTGAAATTTTAGTAACTCCTTTTGTACATTCAAAATCATATTCCTGCCTCAATGTCATTTCTAGCCAAGCACTATACGGATGATTTTTAGCAACTTCAATTTTGTTAAGTAAGCTGTTTTTGGAAGGTTTAAGCGGTTTACTTTCAATTGAAGTATTTATTTTTCTAAAACCAATTCGACCCTTCAATTTTGCTTTTGCTACTGATTTTAACACTAAATCGTAGTGTTCTTCGGCAACTAATAAACACAATGAAAGCGGACGAAGCGTTTGTTCTATTACGGTTTCCCAATCCTTATCTTCTGCTTTTAACTTTATTAATTCGGCTGCAAAGGGCAATTCACGCTCTTCTAATTTTAATTTTTTGAGCAAACTTTCCCTAATTTTAATTTGCTCCATCGGAATTCGATTCTTCCGATTTTGTAGCGATAGCAATCGCTCTTCTACTACTTTCAATTCATTGACGGCAGTTGTTTGTTCTACTTGTGCGGCTACGCTTTTATCCTGAATTGCCTGTAATTCAGCGGCTGTTTCTACAATAGCTTGTCGGCTTTTATCCAAATTTCTATAAAAAGTAGTTTCATTTGGATTTGCTTTTAAGTCTAATTTTTCCGCTAATGTATTATAGCGTTTTGCTCGTTGTTCTCGTTGTTTACGTTCTCGTTGAGCTTGTTGAATTTGTTTTTCAAGATTTTGTAATCGTTCATATACTTTATTCGTACTGATGGCTACTCGTAAATCTGTTTGCTGGTGATTAAGTTGTTCGAGTTCATTCCGAATCGCAGCAATCTGATTAGTCTTTTTCAAAATATCACCTTCTAAAGAAGTCACCGCTTCTTGAAAAAGGGTTTGTCGCTGAGTCGCAAAATAAGGCGATAAATTTTCAGCTAATTGACTCAATCCTATTGCCGTTGCTTCTTCGGTTTGAAGCAGTCGTCCATTTTCAACAATAGGGGTCAAAAGTTTAACCTGTTCTCTTGCCTTTTCAATGGCTTTAAAAGACGATAACAAATGCTCATAATGCGACCGCAATTCAACAAATTCTGCCTCTGAATCATATTCCTCTAGCATATTTGTCCGAATAAACTCATTCAGATTTCCCAATACTTTAATCCCTACAGTTTGAGCAAAAAGCGTCATCGCTTTATCAGATTTCAGTCCAAATTTGCGAGAAAACGCCTGCATATATTTGGTAAAACTATCGTGTTCTTCCCCTTTATACTTTTTCTTTAACGTCTTTCGCCAAACCCCTCCTGTATCAATCGGTGTGATGTGTTCTTCTATCGTCAACGCTGTAGATACAGTCCAGTAACTCTTTTTCAAATCTCCATTCGCAAACCATCGCACTTGTAGCAGCGTCAAATATTCACGGGTATGCTCATTATAAAAAACGCCCAAAAGAATCGAAAAATCATCTTTTGTGCGTAGGTATTTTGTTTTAGCTCCTAATCCTCCTTCACTCTGAACCCTAGTATAAGCCCCTTGTACATAGGTTTTTTCGTTTCGCTCTCGCTTACTTTCTGCACCAGAGGATTGATTATAATGTCTTTTATTTGGTGGTACTAATAAGGTAATAATAGCATCAACTAAGGTCGTTTTTCCCGAGCCATTTGCTCCTGTAAGTAGAGAGTTTTTTCCTTTGGGGTATAATTTCCAAATATTTTCATCAAATGTTCCCCAATTGTATATTTCTATATATTGTAGCCTAAAGCCGCCTTTTTTCATGTTACCATCAATTTATTGTCGTATTGTCTTACTGTTTTATTGTTATAATTCTTAGTATGTGTTTCGAGTTTACTACAATTATACAATCATTTTTTGCCTTGCATTTTCGCCTTAATCTCTTCTAGCTTTTCATTATTGATTTTAGCTTTGATAATACGCCTCACTTCATAGGTTTTGATATTTTCATCAAATGTTCGGACATCGGCTTGTTTAATAAAACCTAAGTTTTCTACTGTATTGATATAGGAATCAAATCTATTGAGTAGTTTAACTTTATCCGCTTTATCTTCAAAGAAAAGTTCAATTCTATCTTTCAGTTCAGCATTCGTAATAAATAACTTTCGGTTATCCGTGTTCTGCACATCAAATTCCTCTAAAGCCTCTCGTAATACAACCAAAAGCAACGTCACTTCATACGATAACGGCATACGCCGAACCAAACGAGGTACTTTTTGACCTTCGTACTCATCGGGTTGGCTCAAAAAAGCAAAACCATCTTGCTCATTCAAATGTAGCTGAATACCAATAGTCGCAAAATATTTACGGATTTGATGCTGGAAAGAAAGTAGTTCCTGCCAAGTTTTGCGATCATCATCATAAATAACCGTCTGAAATAACTTAACAATTATCGGGGCATAAGAGGGCATTTTGATGTCTTCCATTGTAATAATAT
>CAYLSF010000801.1:2112-4053 GCA_964385675.1 uncultured Saprospiraceae bacterium | reverse complement strand
AATTTGGAATTTGGAATTTGGAATTTGGAATTTGGAATTTGGAATTTGGAATTTATATGGCAACAACCGATCGACATATCGCTTTAGAAAAATTATACGACCAATTGGTGGTACAGGTGGCTACACCTCAAAGTGTAGGTAAGGGAGTGATATGGCAAAGCGAAAAGTTGATCATTACTAATGCTCATATAGTAGATGGTAGCCCAACTGTTACGATTAAGACTAAAGCATTTATCAAGGTCAAAACAGAAGTGCTTTACCTAGATGAGGTATATGATTTGGCTTTTTTAGCCTTACCCGAGGCATGGCAAACGCCTTCTGTTGTCTTACAACCTCAATACCAAACCGCTCAATTTGTATGGACGAATCATCAAGTCTTGCAAATTAATGATACGGAGCCAGAAGAAGACGAGATTACCTATTTGAAAGTTTATACACACGTTGATACGGAAGATAGTGGTGCTCCTATTTTTAATATGGAAGGAGAAGTACTAGGTATTCATACGGCTTTAATGACTTCTATATATGATGAAGGATATGCCTTGCCTACAAGTTATGTACTTCAATCCTTAAGTAATTTTGAGAAAATAGATCGACAGGTTGGTTTACGTTGTTTTAACTGTGGCACTATTGTGTCCGCTCAAAATCGAAATAATAAACATTGTCCATCCTGTAATATTCCTATTACGTTGCCTTCAGAAGAAGACCCCTATCACTCAGAAGGGCTAAGTAGAACGATTGAAATGTTAATAGAAACATTAGGCTATGATATTGAATTAAGCCGGAAAGGTCCCTATGCTTGGGAGATAGAAGAAGGAAGTGCAACTATAGAAATCGTTTATAATGAGTCCGCAGGTTATGTGGTAGGCGATGCTTATCTCTGTTGTCTTCCATTACAACAACAAACACCTATTTATCAATATTTACTCCGTCAAAACTATGCGATTCAAGGCTTGAATTTTAGTATTCGAGATGAAGATATTGTCCTCTCCTTACTGATTTATGAGCGTGACCTCAATCACGATACGGGCTTAAAGTTATTTAAGCATTTATTTGATATGGCAGATTATTATGATAATGTGTTAGTAGAGGAATATGGTGCTAGGTGGAAAAGAGAAGCTCAGTAATTTTAGATCTAGTCTGCTGTTTTCACAACCTTTACAACTCTAAATCCTAGCCAGGCCTCAGGCTTACAATATGGAATTTTAATTTTAAAATTTTGATTTTGATTAGTGAGAAAGTTTGCTCCTTTAGCAATACCTCTTGTTTCAGTCATTTCACTTACATTATCAAATAAATGATACACTCCTCTTTCATTCATGATATTATCTAATGTAGAGGAGGGTTGTAGTTGTGGCTCATAAAATTTGTTAGGCTGTTGTCGTTTGATAGTATATATTTTCCTATTAGCTATAAATTTTATTTTGTTTGCCACATTATAATTAGTTGAATAAGTTTTTCCTTTTACGTTTAAAGAATCAAGTATATCAGAGTTAATTAAAATAGATTGTTTTGTAAATCTTTTTTTGAGAATAAATCTCTCTCCATTACTTAAGTTATCCCATTCTTTTTCGCTCAATAAACGATAGTAAATTTTAGCTCCATCAAAATTTTCTGTTTGTGAAGTAAGCCATTCACAGTATTTTTTAGCTGCTTCATAAGAGATACCCACTACAGGGTAATTATCATAAACAGGATGCTTACCATATTTTGGGTGTAATGGCATTCCATAGTATGTATTTGCATTTTCTATATATTGCAAAGAAGATGAATTTGGTAATAATTGTGCGTATTCTTCATCAGGTATTTGCATTTTTATAGCTTTTAGAAATAGGTTATATTGTTTAATGCTTACTTCATATTTATCCACATATACTGAGTCATTTAGTTGAATAAATATTTTATTATCCTTGACATATTCATTAGATAATGTAACTCCCA
>CAYLSF010000801.1:0-2100 GCA_964385675.1 uncultured Saprospiraceae bacterium | reverse complement strand
TATTATCAATAAAATTATAATTAACCTCATTCTTCTTAAATTTAAATAGTCATCTATTATACCTAATCCGCCAAAACAACATTTTGGGTAATCATAGCTTCCCCTTATTGAATTTAAACAAGATAAACCTCACTAGGCTGATTACTCAAATATACAGTTTATATTAATGCCATACTTGTAAGTTTAAATTGACACTACTACAATTAAAACCTAACTTTAGGTTACTTTTCCAAAAACGAATACACTAATTTACATACATTCGTAAACCATTCCAACAATGCAAAATCAATGGCTGTCTCCACTACCTTGTACCAATTAATTCAATCTATGACAAAGGCTGAAAAAGCCTATTTTAAAAAATTTTCCTATAAGACCGTTCAAAAAGAGGAGCAAATTTACTTTTCCTTATTTGATGCCATTGATAGACAAAAAGTATATAATGAATCAAAATTGATTAAAAAATTTCACCCACATAAGATTACACAAAAGTTTTCCATTACGAAAAACTATTTATTTAAGCTAGTCATCAAAAGTCTGAGAGCTTATAATAGTCAAAAAGTAGTAGATGATATTGTAATAGATGAAATACGAAATATTCGTATTCTACTCAATAAAGGTTTATATAAGGAGGGATTAAAACGAATTGAGAAAGCAAAACAAAAAGCAGCAAGCTATCAATTACATCTATGTCACTTAGAACTCTTGAAATTAGAAAATCAAGCCATACGGCTTCACAATAATATGCCGCAATTGGCTCAAAATATCAAACGAAACTTAAGTAGAGAGCGAACAATATTAGCAACCTATCAACAAGAACTAGAATACGAACAATTAAATTTTAAAATCATACACCTATTAGGCACAGTAGGCGTACCTAAAAAACAACACGATTATATCTTGTATCAAAACTTGATTGAAAATCAGGCTTTACAAAATAATAATATTCCAAAAGCATATCGTTCACGAGTTATCTTTCATGGACTACGCTCTATTTTATTGGCCATGCAAGAACAACCAAATCTAGCTTATGAAGAAGGGCTAACCTTAATTAATCTGACAGAGGATAACTTTGAATTAAGTTTACAATATCCTAATTCGTACATCTATATCCTTAATAATTTCATTATCAATTGCTTTACACTTGAAAAGTATCAAGAATCTCTAATTTATATTGAACGACTAAAGAATTTACCTAAGCGTTCTTTTTTATATCAACCTCTAGCTTATCAAGCACTTATTTTTGATATTACAACCAATAATGAATTAGAAGCATGGATATTAATGGGAGAATTTGAAAAAGGTATTGAAAATAGTACAGTAATTCAGCAAGGGTTAAATAAATACGAAGCCTTGATGGAAGCGTATGGCATTATTCACATTCATTATTTATTAGCGATTTGTTACTTTGCCTTAGGGAATTATAAAGAAGCTCAATCCCTATTGTATTACATATTTAACCATTATCCTAAAGCTACACAGAGTGTTGTTATTGAAGCTAGAATTTTGAATTTATTGGTCTTATTTGAATTGAAGGAAGATAAACTATTGTCTTATTATCTCACATCAACTTACAGGTATTTATCTAAACTTAAAAATCTAAAAACAACGGAACAATTAACGGTAAAGCATATTGAAAAGGCTATGTATCAGCCCTCTAAAAAGGCGGTAATAAATACCTTTAAAGAACTCTATAAGACTTTGATTTCATCAAATGAAGTAAATAATAAATTGGATAAAACGCACCGAAAAGTATTAATGACTTGGCTAGAAGGTAAAATTGAACAGAAGGAATTTAGGACGATATTTAGTCGCAACAAATAAATTTTACATTTTTTTCAAGGTAAAGAAAATAGAAGTACCTACACCAGATTCTGACTCCACCCAAATTTTACCACCATAAAGTGACACTATCTTTTTACAAGTTGCTAAACCGATACCTGTGCTATCATTTTTATTACTTCCATTAAATAGTTCAAATACATAGGGCTGCAATCTATGTGGAATACCTTCTCCATTATCTTTAATCTCAAAGAGATGGTAAGCATTATTCGCTTCAAAAGGTCTTGTGTTAATTACAATTTTGGGATTTCTGCCCTTTAC
>CAYLSF010000800.1:0-4055 GCA_964385675.1 uncultured Saprospiraceae bacterium | reverse complement strand
CTCAAAGAAGAACAAGTGAAGGTGGATATTTGGAGTTGGACAGATGGACTGCTGCAACCTCAACAACTAGTGAATGCCAAACGAAATAAAGAGCGAGCTTACACTACAGTATATCATACAAAAACGGGTAAAATCACTAATCTAGCGACTAAAGATATTCCAAGTATCCGAACAGGAAATGAAGGAAATGCTAAATATGCACTAGGTGTTTCAGATTTACCGTATCAGCAAACTGTGTCTTGGGAAGGTTTTCCATACTATAATGATTTATATTTGGTGGATGTAGAGACGGGTACTAAAAAACTCATTCAATCCAAAATGAGAGGATATGCAAGTCTATCCCCCAATGGAAAATATGCTTATTGGTATGAAACAAATGATACTTCTTGGATGTGTTTTAACATTGAAAAAGGACAGTTATATAACCTAACGGCCAATGTTGATAATGTCTTTTATGATGAAACAAATGATACTCCGAATCATCCTAGAAGTTATGGCATTTCAGGTTGGACGAAGGACGATAAGCAAATATTGATTAATGACCGATATGATATTTGGGCGTTTGACCCTGACAATAAAAAAGCTCCAAAACGATTAACAAATGGTCGTAGTCAAAAAATACGATTTGATTATGTTCGATTAGATAGAGAACAGCGATTTATCACGCCTAAAGAAACGGTACTGCTTCGAGCATTTGATGAAAATACCTATCAAAGTGGATTTTATCATTTTAATATGAAAAAAGATGATGCACCTCGTAAAATCTTTATGGATGATTATATGTACCGCAGCATTGATAAAGCGAAAGATGCAGATGTAGTCATGTTCTCAAAAATGGATTTTCAAACCTATCCTGATAGATGGGTGACTAATTTCGATTTTGATAATCCAAAACAAATTACAGACATCAATCCTGAGCAAAAAGAGTACTTATGGGGAACGGTAGAAAGAACGTCATGGTATAGCTTAGAAGGGCAAAAGCTAGAAGGGTTAATTTATAAACCAGAGAATTTTGACCCCAATAAGAAATACCCTATGATGGTTTATTTTTATGAAAAATATGCTGAAAGAATACATCAATATTATAGCCCTCGTCCTACTCGTTCCATCATCAATTTTACTCGTTTTGTAAGCAATGGTTATGTCGTATTCGTACCAGATATTGTATATAAAGATGGTTTCCCAGGGCAAAGTGCTTACAACTGTGTCATCCCTGGCGTTATGAATATGATTGATAAAGGTTATGTGGATAAAGAAAAAATTGGAATACAAGGTCATAGTTGGGGAGGATATCAGACGGCTTATATTGTTACTAAGACAGACTTATTTAAAGCAGCAGAAGCGGGAGCACCTGTGTCAAATATGACAAGTGCGTATGGTGGAATCCGTTGGAGAACGGGATTGAGTCGAATGTTTCAATATGAACATACGCAAAGTAGAATTGGAGGAACACTTTGGGACAAACCAATGCATTATTTAGAAAATTCACCGTTGTTTTCAGCAAATACGATTAATACACCATTATTGATTTTGCATAACGATAAAGATGGTGCAGTGCCATGGTATCAAGGAATTGAGTTGTTTGTAGCGATGCGTCGTTTGGGTCGTCCAGCATGGTTGTTGAATTATAATGGAGAGCGGCATGGTATTACTAAGCTGCACAATCAAAAAGATTTTACGAAGCGAATGAATCAATTTTTTGACCATTATTTATTGGATAAACCTGCTCCAGAATGGATGCTAAGAGGTGTTCCAGCAGTAGAAAAAGGCTTGAATGATGGTTTTGAATTGATAGAAAAAACGGATGGGAATTAGTGGTTAGTGGTTAGTTGAATAGTGGCTAGTTATCTAAAATTACCACTATTCAACTCTATTTAAGATATGCAACAACACTCAGATGCTCAAAATATTCAGACAATCACCATTTTTTATAAAGTTATTCAACAAGGAATATTGGCCGATGTGGGCTACTTATTTTCCTGTTTACTTTTACTTTATCTATCTAGCAGCTAAGGCAAGGTCATTTTTCTTTTGGACAGCTACAAATCCAGGTATTGAAACAGGTGGAATGTTTGGAGAATCTAAAATAGGGATTTTAGATAAAATTCCAGATGAATATAAGCCAACGAGTTTATTTATTGAAAAAGGAACACCATTCGCAAATATTATTGAAAAAATGCGAGAAAATCGGGTTGAATTTCCGATTGTAGCCAAACCCAATGTAGGGGAACGAGGATTTTTAGTGGAAAAAATAAATGATGAAGCAGCCCTACAAACTCATTTATACAACTTTGACTTAGACTTTATTATTCAGCCTTTTATTGATTATGATATTGAGTTGGCAATAATGTTTCATCGTATGCCAAATGAACAGCAATCTAAAGTCATTTCGGTTACACAAAAAAAATTTTTAAGCCTAACAGGGGATGGTCAATCCACACTTCGAGAACTAATGATGGCCTATCCCCGTGCCATTTTACAAAAAGATAAGTTAGAGGAGCGATTTTCCGATAAAATGAATACTGTTTTACCTAAAGGAGAACGCATTGAATTAGAGCCGATAGGTAATCACAGTAGAGGAACGATGTTTTTAAATGGAAATCATTTAATCGATCAAGCGATGGATGATGCGATGACTACAATCGCCTTACAATTAGAAGAAATTTACTTTGGTCGATTTGATTTAAAATGCCGTTCTATTGAAGATTTAAAAAAAGGAAAACACATACAAATTTTAGAAATCAATGGTGTAGGTGCTGAACCTGCTCACATTTATGATCCTTCTTATCCTTTATTTAAAGTATGGAAAGCGGTGCTAAATCAATGGAAAATTATGTTTAATATCGGTGTGTATAATCATAGAGAACGAGGTGTGCCTTATATGACATTAAGTGAAATTAAAGAAGCATGGTATGGTCATCAAAGGTATTATAATGAAGCGACTAAATGATAGTACAGTAAAAGAGTCAAAGCAAATGAATTAGCTTTGACTCTTTTATGATATAATTATTGTTTCAACACTTTTTTCACAACTCTTTCTCCTTGAGCATTTTTAAATGCTATGTAATAAAGACCATTATTAAACTCAGTTAAGTCAATCATAGAATTTTCCACAACACCATAATTTTTAATTAATTGACCATTTGCACTGAATAGCTCAATAGCAGAATTAATTGATTCATTAAAATAAATTTTATCTGCTGTTGGGTTTGGATAAATCTTGATAGCGTTGTTCTCAATATTTCGTTCTACTTGGATTACCCTTGAATATTCAAAAGCACCATCAAAATCTATTTGTTTCAATCTATAATAGCCATTATCGATAGGATTATTATCGGTATAGCTATAATATTGAGTTTCAAAGGTTGTCCCGTTTCCATCCATATAGTCAAGCACTTCCCATTCATCTCCATTTTGACTTCTTTGTAATTCAAAACCAGCATTATTTTCCTCTGAAGCAGTTACCCATTCTAAGATAACACTTTCGTTTCTAGCTATTCCTGTAAAGGATATTAACTCGACAGGCAGGGGTATAAGTGAAGAAGAACCCGAGTAAGTGAAATCTCCAACGTCTTGACCATTAATCCCATTAGCAGCAATTCCTGCATAATAAAATTGGATTTGCCCTGAGGCAGGTACTGCAACAGGAGCCTCCCAATCAAAAGTCCATGACGCACTTCCTGAGCTTATGGATAATGGAGTATTGTGTGTAAGTCTATCACCTGTAATTAGTTTCGTGCCAGATATAGTTGTAAAACTTCCTTGTTGCGTATTATTTGTTCCATCTGTTGCAACTATCTGAAAACCAGCAATAGAATTTGTATTATCACTTACCGTTAAGGTTAGAGAATAGGTTTGACCAGGAATAATTTGTGCAGGAACTCCTGTTAAATCTATACTTCCACTACCTGTACCAGAATGACAACCAGCACAAGTACTATCTCCTGGAGCACCTGATAAGCCTTGATCTCTTCCAAATGAATTACTCAATGTAATAGCAGCAATTACTGCTAAAAATGTAATGTACTTTAATCTAGTCATATTGATTTGTTTTA
>CAYLSF010000799.1:0-4064 GCA_964385675.1 uncultured Saprospiraceae bacterium | reverse complement strand
TGGGGATTAAGCGAATATGTTTTTCTCCTAAATAGTCAACTTCTGCTTTTTCAGTATAATTTTTTAATATGTAATCTTTAGATGTATTTGAAAATCTGGGTTTCCAATCAGCAATTAATTCAACATTACTTAAATTGGCTCCTCCTAGATTTGCTCTAACTAAATATGCATATTTTAGATTTGCATATTTTAGGTTTGCACCTGTTAAATTTGCATCGTATATATATGCTCCAAACAAATGTGCATCCATGAAATTAGTTCCTATAAAAAAAGCATCATGCATTTTTGCATGTGTTAGCTCTACTCCTTCAAGATTTGAATAGCTTAGGTTTGCCCAACGTAAATCAGAACTCTTTAACTGTACATTTTTTAAATTTGCAAATCTTAAATTTATCTCATATAAATAAGTAGAATCCTCAAATCGAGTATCTTTCAAATCCGCATACTCAAAAATCCCCTTCTTCCATATTTCATCATAAGTCTGTTTATCTAATTTAGATTCCACTAAATTCACTAATAACTGTCCCCGTTCAGGACTCAAAGGCTTCTTTATCAACGTATCTCCATCCATATACTGATAGGGCTTTAATCTTTGACTCAAAGAAATAATCCGTCCAATCAACTGCGGTGATAAATTCCGAATGGTATCATTACCATAACCATCTTTACCCGTAGTAGGATTTATCTTTAACTCCTCATCAATAGCATCCATTACATTAGAAAACAAAAATACCAAATTACCTCTACGCTCTGCTTCTTGTAAATAAGTCTGTTGATCTAGTCGCCTATTTTGCCTTTTAAATAAGCTATTCTGTGTATCAATTTTGATATTTTGTAGGTTCACTAAATTATTTTGTCCTTCTAATAATTGGTTTTGATAACCAATATTATTATTCTGCTCTCTAAACAAAGCGTTTTGTGTATCAATACGACTATTCTGCTTTTGTATCAAGTCATTTTGTGTATCAATTTTTTTATTCTGTTCTTGAAATTTGTTATTCTGAATCAGTAGTAATTGATTTTGAGTTTGCATCAAACAAGTCTGCATAAATAACAAAGCTATCGGTACAATTGCCACCATTGCCCCAAATAGCCCAATCCTTGTCAACCGATAAAATAACTCCGCTCCCACATCTAACCAATCATCTGAAGTCGGGATTTTACCGCTTAGGGTTTTATCCTTTACCTTTTTAAGTGCCTGCGTTAAGCGGCTGCCCGTTATCATCCGAATACTGCCGCCTGCAAAATTCCACCATCGTTTATTGGCTTTTTGCGTCGCTGCTTTTTGAGCTTCAAGCTGCCGCTCTAATTGCTCAATTCTGTCTTGTAAGTCTTTTATGTTGTCCATAAAATAAACGGTGGACGGACGGGGCCGCTTTGCTGACGGACAGTCGCTATGCTCCTTTGACGGTTTATTCGTCAAGCGGTAGCGTTCGTCAGTCGTCAGTCGTCAAGGCGAAGCCGTTCGTTTCTACATCCTATTAATAATACTAATAACTCCTCTATTGGTTCTTATAATGGCGTGATGATAGTCCACAGGACTCAAGATGCCTATTTGGGACTCTCGTTCTAGTATATCATATTGGCTACTAAGCAAGATAATATCATCGTATAGTTGCTTTTGCTTAGATAAGGCGGTAAACTCTAGCAGTTTATTAATCACGGTATCATATTCATTCTCCCGAATCAATTGCTTGAGCTCTTTTTTGATAGCGTCTTTATCTGCTAAGGCTTGTTGTAAGGCATCTGCTCTATGGACTTTATAGGTGAAGTCCGCTATTTTTTTATGTTGGAGTAGGATGTCCAGCAGTTTGCTTTTGCAATTGGGATAAGGCGTTACCCTTTCTATCAGCGATTGACTGTATTCTTCTCTTATCCAATCTTCTGATCTAGCGTGATGGATAGCCGTGAGTAAGTACTTTTCCATCTCTTGGGCTTGTCCAAAGTGAGCGGCTAATACAGCAAGGTGTAAATTGACTTTTACGCCCGTATCATCTAGCTGCTTATTTTCATGTAAGAAAAAGGTGGCTCTTTCGTAATCTTTGATTTCGATGCAGCTTCTCCCTAAATTACACAAGGCACGAGTTTGATAATTAAATACCGCATTCGTATCTAAATCATCTTTATCTAACACCTCCAATGCCTTTTTAAACCATGAAATTGCCAAATCATGTTCTTCTTGATGCTGGTAGGCTTTTGCCATTTTATAGTGCAAATCCACATCATTCGGCTGAAGGTTTAAGGCTTCTTGTAAATACGGTATTGCCTTTTCAGGCGTATTAGTGTGATAGACATAATCGGTTCCCAATTGCCTTAAATGCATGACTTGCATTTCGGTGGTTTGAGTACTAGGAGCAAGGGCTTTTAATTGTGCTAGGGCTTGCGTATTGATGTCTATCGCTTTTTGATATTCTTTTAGTTGGTGATAAATGCTATTGAGCGTATCGTAGTATTCTACTTTTTCGAGTGTATTTGAGGTATTTTGCACGGCTGCCAATGCCAATTCCTCTGCATCATCCAGATAGGTGTTAGCGGCCAAATAGATTTTAGACGCTGCATTGAGGGTCGTCGATAAGTCGGGTTGTATTTTTAACGCATCGTTTACCGACTTTAAAGCATCTTGATAATTGGTGGCTGCTGCCTGCTGTTTGGCGGCTGCCAAGTAGTCATTTATCTTTTGCTGCTCTGCTGAAGAGAGTAGCCGATGGCTATTGTTATGGATGGTATTCATTACCGTATTGGCAATATTACGGAGCCCTGTCCGTGCTGTCCAGTCGGTAAACCAGTTTGTATTGTCGGTATTGTCTTTTTTATTGTTGTCGTTCTGACTGTTTTTATTCATATCGAGGTGTATTGTGGCGTATGTAGCAATTTCAGCGGACAAGATACGACTTCTTGTGTTGTTATATCTCCTTATTTTTAAGTATATTTTTTGTAGTTGGATACAGGTAGTTTCGCCTAAAGTGTTTATATTTAGCTTGTTATTATAATTTAATTTAAAAATCGGATACCCCAAGTATCCATTTTCTTAACAATTTAAAATTTTCTTACCATGAAAAAAGTAACTAAGAAGTCGTTGAAGAACATCAAAGCTAAAACTATTCAGCAGGAGCAAATGAAGAAGGTGAAAGGTGGATTTGTAATTATAGTCGCACAAGGATAGGTTGACAGTATGTATGTAGTTTATTAACAACTTAAAATTTATTGACTATGAAAAAAGCAGTAAAAAAGTCAATGCAAAATATCAAAGCAAAGACTATCCGTAAAGAACAGCAAAAGCGATTAAAAGGCGGTTGGATTATTGATGTTTCGCAAACTTAAATTTCATTTATTCATTTTTAAACTTCATTTATTATGAAAAAGACAATTAAAAAATCATTAAATACTATTAAAGCTAAAACTATTCAACAGGAGCAAATGAAGAAGGTAAAAGGTGGATTTGTAATTGATGATATATTACCAGGATAATTAGTTTCTATTTCAATTATAAAAGCAGCAAGGATTCGTTCTTGATGCTTTTTAATTTTACTTTATCCCGATAAGCCCCAAGCTATATTTTTTCTATCTTTACCCTATATTGCTACACCTAAAACTGCCCAAATGGTTAAAGTAAAACTCAAAACCTTAGTTGCAAAAAATAAGATAGAAGAGGCTATTGACGAAATGCTATCTTACCATGAGTTATTGAATGGACATCCATTATATAATAAAATTATACTTCTATCTTCTCAGTACCATGATTTACAAGAAGATAAAGCGTTAGGAGCATTAACACCAAATGAAATCAAAGCCAATCAAGTAAAAATCAATAAAGGCGTTTTAAATGTTATTGATAAATTACCTGAGCTTAATGAAACGACTAAAGGTATAGAAAAAGCAATCAACTCTGATTGTATCAAAATTGAAATTAAATTAAATCGTTCGTTGTCTTCTTTTTCTTCAAAAGTTAAAACAACGTTGATTGGCGTTATTGCGGCTATTCTCCATATTCCACAAGAAGAAATTACCATAAGGAAAATTCAAAGAGGTAGTATTTACCTTTATTTAGAAATAGCCTCTAAAAC
>CAYLSF010000798.1:0-4065 GCA_964385675.1 uncultured Saprospiraceae bacterium | reverse complement strand
AGACTATATGCTGGTAGTTGTCGAGTGTCATAGATATTGATATTTCTATTAGATTTTTACTTTTTAAGGCAAAATTAAATATAATTCAATGTATTTAGTTTTGCCTTTGTTATTCCTGTAAAATAAAAACAGCAGACTACCATGTAGCCTGCCGTCGTAATAATATGATATCTATTAATCTGGAACCTTATCGAGTTACCGTTCCCGTAGGATTGGTAGCGGCAGCATTATTATTCATACCATATAAAGTATGATCTACTGCGTCTGCTGGTATTGCCCCCACTAAAGGCTTCAATAAGAAAGGAGCTGTACTATTATCTGGAGATGGCTCAACAGAAATTACGACTGTTTTACCTGCTAAATCTACTGGGAAGTTAAGTCCATTAGGAGGATTTATTAAGAAATCTTCACCTGGGAAAGGAGGGCTTCCTGCATCCGTTGCACTAAATCCTGAAAAGTTATCCATCCCTGTTACAGACGTAAACGTTCCTGTTGAGATAGGAGAACCATCAATTACAGCCCAACCTTCATACACCCAACCTGCTGGTAAAGTCGGTAAATCTAATCCTGCACCTGGACCTCCTGCTGGATCTAACCACCATATACCACTATTTTCATCCGTCATAGCACCGCCATCCGTTGGCGTAGCTAAAATATAACTACCTGTAGCGGCTAAGAAATCAGTACCAATAGCTGCTCCGTGATTTACGGTAATAGCTGCATTATTTCCACTAAAGTCACCTGCTAAGATATGTACATCACTAGGGGCAGGGTCATTATCTGGACTTGGCTCAATCGTTAAAACGTAAGTTGCTGCGTTATTTAACGTTTCTTGATCTATTTCAAAAGAAGACTTCGATAATTCACCATTTGCATTTACACTAAAAATACCTGCTGATACTGGCGAACCATCTACGATTAACCAACCTTCATAGACATAGTCACTCCCCAAGTCTTGTAAACCTGTAATGTTTAAATCTAAGTTACCTGTAGTAGCTGTTACATCATCATCATTACAGCTTGTCAAAAAAGTTGTTCCAAATAGGATTGCTAGAAAAAATAATTTTACGTTGTTCATCAGAATTGAAATTTTTTATATTTAAATAATCTTGTAAATGTGCCTTTTAGTTACCATTACTTTAAAAGAACACAACAAAGATGCAGGAGATTGAACAACGAAAGTGTGATGTACATCACACTTTAGATTTTATGGTTGATCTTGTCAATTATTAGACAATTCAAATAATTTTGCGGCATTTTTAACAACAATTTTGCGGCGGGTATAATCTATGACCTCACCATGTTTCATTTTATTTAATACTTTAGCAACTGATTCTCTGGAGGTTGCCAATAGAGAAGCCATATCTCCTTGAGAAAAGTGTAAAGAAAAACTCATCTTTTGATGCTCTTGATGAAGGTCATATATAAAACTTGCAACTCGGGCAGTTACATCTTTTCCTATTAATAATTCTAAGCGACGTTCTGTTTTCCGAAGGCGTAAACCAATGAAGCGATAAATCTTAGTAGCAAACTGTTGGTTTTCCCCCATCAATTTTCTCATGTCAGTTAAATTCATCTTACAGACCGTCGTTTTATTTTCACAAGCTACGGCAAACTCCTCTCGTTTGGCTTCATCTAAAATTATCTTTTCACCAAATAATTCTCCCTTTACTAGTATCTGCTTAACGATTTCTTTACCTCTATCATCGTAATTTACTAGTTTAACTTTACCTTGACTGACCATATATATATTATAATCCGTCTTATTTTTGGCGTATATAACATCTTCTTTATCATACCAATTACGTTGCTCAGAATCATATTTATTTAGTTTAACAGGGCATAAAATTTCGTATAGATTGACATTTGATAATGTCCAATATCTTTGTTCCATAGATTAATTTGTTGAAATAATGTTTTAATAGATACCTTATAAACGTCATATTTAAAAAATCATAATGTCAAATGGCGACAATTTATACAACTATTAGACTAAATCCACTCCTTCTGATATTCCATATTCAAGGGTTGATAATTAATATATTGAACTATGCGAGGAAGTTTACCTTGGTTGGGTGAACTTCCATGTGGTAAAGCATGATGCCATATTATAAAATCTCCAGCATTTGCTGCTATAGGTTTCGCTATTGAAGTTAGGTCTTGTTCTCTTGGATTAGCATTTTTAGGAAGTTGAGTTAACCAATCTTCTATTGTGTTATGAAAGCTAGGTACAAGGGTAAAAGCTCCTTGATTTGCTGGTGTATCAATTAGGTATAATAAACCTTGAAGTCCTTTTGGAATCGGTGTTTTTAGACTTACATCCCAGTGCAAGTTAGGACCAGGAAAATGATAAGTAGTCGTCTCAGGAGGATTAAAACTAACCCTATCCATGCTTATTAATAAATCATTTCTTTGCCAAAGTTGAAGATATGCTTGTTTTATTTTTTCAGAAAATCTTATTTTATCTAAAGTTGGATGTTGGAATAATTGTACCATAATTCCCTGCTTCAGTGGATGATTTTTATACCAACTTTCGGGATCATTCAAATCCGCTCCTATAGTTTCACATACTATCTTGACCGCTTCTTTACAATCTTCCTTAGTCACTGCATTTTTTAAAATCACATAGCCATATTCTTCCCAGTGTTTTAAATCCTCCTCAGATAAAACAGGTACATAAGTTAGTTTTGAATTATTAGAGAGATTTTCAACTGTTTTATTAAACTGTAAAATCATTTCTTTAGAAACTGTACCTTGCTCTAGTATCCAATCTTCAAACTCATCAAAACTTGGATTTTCCATATAAAAATATCGCATGGTAGGCTCAAGTCCTATGCCCAAGGCATTAAAGACTGCATTTATATATTTCCAATCTAATCTTGATGAATTTATATTAGAAGTCATTTGTAATTTAAAATGAGTCCAAACTGTTTTCAAGTAGTATAAACCAATCTTACCTACTTCCTCGGGATTTGCTAATTTAGAAATAGGCATTTTTATATCATTTTGGCTTTGAGTGGTCAAATTAACTTCAATGTAACCTTTTAAGTTAGAGTAGTAAAAATACATTTTATTATTAAAATAAGGACATTTGTCCGCCATCTTTTGGTATTAATTTAGGGCCTCTGATTATTGTCTTTAAATGTTCTTTGGCTTGTGCTACAAAATACGCTGCTAATTCAGGAGCAAAAATGTTATCGGGTTCGTGTGTGAAGAAATAAACCGTTTTTAATCCTTGTTCGTGCCAGTCTTTTAATTTTTGAATCCAAGCATCCACTCTTGTATAATCAGATGGCACTAATCCATTGCCCACAAATCGAATCATAGCAGTATCGGTCGTCAATCTTTGATGTAAGACATCTCTTCTGCCTGCTACATCTGTGATGACACTTGTTGCATGATGTTTTTCTAATAAGTCAAAAATTCGATTGAAATGATCTGTGTTATTAAACCAAGTTTCGTGTCTAATTTCTATTGCTAATGGTAAAATTTTAGGAAACTGTTCTAAAAATTGCTCCAACAATTCAATACGACGCGTATCAAAATAAGGCGGCATTTGCATAAAAGAACACCCTAAATTATGTTCTAAGCCATAGATAGCTTCACAGAATAAATCAATAAATTGCCCATTAAGCCCTAAATCACGACTATGAGAGATCGATTGTGGCACTTTAGGAGCAAACTTAAAATCTTGAGGTACATTAGATGTCCAATTTAAAATCGTTTCGTTTTTGGGAATTCTATAATGTGTAGTATTAAGTTCTATGGTATTAAATTGTCGGCTATAGTGATGGAGATATTCTTTTGTCTTTGTCCCTTTCGGATAAACTCGTCCAATCCATTCTTTCATACTCCATCCTGTACAACCTACATAGATATTAAGTGGTTCGGAATTATTAGGCAAAGTTGATAATAATTGAGTTGTACCTTCGGGGTCATTAGGTAATGTAAAATCAACTTTGGATATATCTTGTAGTTTTCCGAATTTCATATTTTAAATTTGAGTGGACACAGAGAACACGGAGGAGACACAAAGAGCACTAAGTTTTTTTAAAGAATAAGATG
>CAYLSF010000797.1:0-4067 GCA_964385675.1 uncultured Saprospiraceae bacterium | reverse complement strand
ATTTAATGTTAAAGGTAAAGACATTGTATATTGATGTAAACCTTCTTGATATAAATCTTTATGAAACGCATCAATCGTACAACCTACATAATTTAATAGATTGATTAATGCAGGAATATTATTCGGATTTGCTGTATTTCGTTTGATGCTACAACCATTTTTAAAGCCTATAATAGCAGCATATTTACTTAAATACGCTCCTAGGTTTTCACCATTGTAATCCGATAAAATGACCGTGAAACTGGTGAATAGACTTTTTGAATCATCTTTATATCCCGCATTAATGGACGTGCCTACGATTTGATTTTTTTGATTGATTAATACGATAGAGTATTGACCAAATTGAAGTGTTTCAAATAAATTATAAGCACTATAGTTTCTAAAATGTGGCGGATACACTTTATCTAAAACCTTTGTGATAGATGGTATATCTTGTATTATTGCTTGTCGTACATTTAAATCAACCGATTTGAATCGTTGACTTAACTGTTCTAATTCTTGTTGGATTCGTTGTTGAATCTGATCTTGATTTTTAATCCATAAAACGGATTCGTCAAAATGACATAAGGTTGTTGGTTTTTGAAAAAGCAATGTATTTATTTTTTACTTCGATTTCCGATTTAAACAAACGTCTATCACTAACCGAACCTTAAAAATCATAATATAATTTTACCCATAGATTACGTCTATTCTGAGGCATGGCAGCCACATAAGGAGTATTGCTGGCTTCTCTAATGCCTGGATGATAATATTCTCTAGTGTTACTATCTAAAATATTGTTATCTAATATATTATTAACCGTTAGCTGAAGACTCCAACCTGGTAAGTATTTAATATTTTGAGCCGTAATAGCACTATAAAAAATTAAATATGCTGGTATTTCCACTAGCGGATTAGTGATTACAGTCGATTTACTACCCACATAATTTCCTCGTAGGTTGATATTTAACCGATTTTTAAAAAAACTTCCATTTGCTCCAATGTTGATTTGATGTTTCGCAATATCTCCAACTAACGTAGTAGGATCCGTAATATTCACTGGATTGCTGTAAGTGTAATTAGCATAAAAATTTAGGTCTCCAGTTTTATACGCCATTCTTGCTACAATGCCTCGTATTTGCCATTGTCCAGAAGCTACAAATTGATCTTTTCCATCTATTTGTTGTTGAGTTAAAATATTACTATAATCTGCATCATAGAACAATGTTTGAAAATAAAAATTGCTGGAAGGTTGATATTTGATAGATATTTCATAGTTATTAACTCGTTCTGGATCGAGATCTGGATTCGGAATTCTAGTCGCATTGGTTTCAAACCGCTGAAAGACTGAGGCATCTTTAATGGCTTCTGTAAATAATACTTTTAGAATAATGGACTTATTTTTATACACGGCAGCGAGTCTTGTCGATTCCTCTGTACCATACCCTCCTGAGCGGACGGTATTATTATCTACTCGAATTCCGGCTGTTAGATATAGGCTATCCATTGGTTTATAGGTCATCTGATAGTAAGCACCAATATCTTGTACAATAAAGTTATTGCCACCATTGAGCAATTCATAAGTACCATTATCCTGAGCACTAAATAATGTGTCTGAAACCGTTTTTTTAGTTAAAGAAACACCTTGTAGATTACTTCTTCTATACTCTACTCCTAGAATAGCATTAAACTTAGAGGAGGGGTAGTAAACTGTACTTAATTCTGAACGTACTTGATTGCTATAGCGATAATAGGCTATAGTTTCCCAGTTTGTTGTTTGACCTGCAAGTAAATTTTTTAGTGAGCGACCGCCATTTCCAAAACTTTTTAACGAAATAACTCTAGTATCATTAGGTGTAGTAGTTACTTTAAATCGAGTAAAACTTGAAATACTTAATTGATCCGAGAGATACTTATCATATCGTAGAGATAAATAACTCTGAGTGGAAGCCCATGTATTATTAGTATCACCCGCAAAGAAGTTATCACTACCGATAGCTATGCCTGCTCTATTTTTCCAAGTAGCAAAACCAATCTTTAAGTCATCTATTCGCAACTGCCCACCGATATAATAATTTTCGGAAGCATTGTAGTAGTCATTTGGACTCCCAAAAACAGATTGATATAAAGAGGAATCCATAGCACGAGCTTGTGCAATTGCCAAATCAGTAGGCACTAAATTAGTATCTGAAATGGCAAATAGTATTTGACTTGGATCTAAACTGTCTAAAGTAGATAAATTGGTCGTCGTATTAGGTATCGTTAAAGCAGAGCGATAATGATTAACATCCCATTCTAAATCATCCCACTCATAATTCCAAAATTTGAATAGGGGATCATTAGGATTATCAGAACCTTGTGATAAATCTCTTTCTTGCGAAGTATGGTAACGACCTGTTAATGTTAATGCTATTCGATCATTTTTGACGCCTAGTGTAATGTCACCATAGTGTGTATTATAGCTTCCTGTTAGGGCTTGTCCAGAAATAGCGACTTTATTATTGCCTTTAAACAGGTCTTGTTCTCCTTTAGTTATAATATTAATGACACCTAAAAAAGCATTTGCTCCATACATAGTAGAGGCAGGACCATTAATGATTTCAATTCGTTTGATATTACTCAAAGGATATTGACGAGAGATAAAAGCGGTATTGGAAAATAAACTATTATCTTCTACACCATTGACTAGAATAAGCGTTCTGTCTGTATTTGCAGCGGACCGATATCCTCTTTGATAAATATTGGAATAGGAAAAACCCCATGAGCGAGAAACATCAAATCCTGCCAAGTCGTGAAAAATCTCCTCAATATCTTTATAACCTCTTTGTTTGATTTGTTCTGCGGTGATGACGACTAAATCTGCAGGCGTATAAGCAGCATTTTCTGCTTTTTTTGATACAGAAGAAACCGTACCTTCCACCATTTCGAGTCTGACTAAATTGACTAAATCAATAAATAATTTTGAATTGGTAACAGGCGAAGGGTTGTAAATAGGAGAGAGTCCGAGTAGTTTATAAATTTCTAATTTGGCTTGTTCTTGCCTATCCATGGCTAGATAGGACTTGGCTTTTAATTTATGAGCTTCTATTCGATTTTGACGAACATTGTTTTCAAATTTACCATAACAACCGTCAATTCGCTTAAGGAGCTTCTCAAACTGTCCTAAATTGAAAAATTGTGTGGCATCCTCAATGGCGTCATCACAGTTTTGTTGTGCTATTAGGGGTGACAAAGGGAAGAAGACCCAAAGCAAAACAAAGCAAGAGGTTATAACATAGTGATATGGTTGTTTATCATTCATTTTTTGTTCAATAAGTACTTAGACTATTTCGGAGCAAATATGCTGAAATATAAAATCTTGTATCTAAATTTTTAAGATTTCAGTAAAGTTCAAAAGTAAATTTAATAAAGAAATAGCAGAATCAAAATGTATAGATAAAAATTAAGGGTAATAGCGATGACTATTACCCTTTTATATTTATTATTTGACTTATAAATTATGGTAAAGACTTAGAATTTAGCTAGTTCTGCTCTGAAAGAACGCCATCCTTTAGGGCGACCATCAGAATCGGTAGTTAAATCAAAGAAACGTACATTGGGAATTTTTTGACTACCTCTTTTTAAAATCATTTGCTCCAATGACTGCTCAAATTTTCCAACGGCTTCTCTAGTGTCTCCATTTACTTTTTGAAAGGTGAATTTTGTTTTTTGTTGACGCATTTGCTCTACCAATTTCAATACCTTCCATCCTTGCATTTGTACTTCTCCGAAACTCAAAGTTGGATTGCGTTTTTGCATGGCATGTGCTAGTGTTAGAGCTAATGAACGTCTTTTTTGAATTGCTGTCATAAAGTAATTTTAGTTAAATAATTTGATGATTAATACACTACAATATACGACTTTTTTAGCTAAAAATCAAGTTTTTGTAATTTTTATGATGATATATTTGTAACTTTATTGTTTAAAAGTAATGAAATTTACTATGAAATCAAAAAAGGATTTTACGAACTACCATTATCATCCCTTCCCCTATTCAATAAAAATTTTCCATGGGCAGGAGGGGCTTATTTTAGAGTATTACCTTATTG
>CAYLSF010000796.1:0-4071 GCA_964385675.1 uncultured Saprospiraceae bacterium | reverse complement strand
CTTAAGTATAATTTTTCTTCAAATAATTTAAATTCTTGAGTCAAATCATCTATTATACAAAAAGTTTCTATAACTTTATCTTCATCAAAAATATACATGAGAACTTGATTTTTAGTAAATAAATATTGTGACAATACTAAAAATAATCAAGTTCTTTTTTTGTCACAGCATTAAGTGTTATATCTTTTCTGATATGTATATTTGATTGATAATCAGTTTTAAAATCCAAAGTTCAGGTTAATTAATACTAAATAGACTTTATTTTAAAAGGATTAATTTTTAGAATACGGTCTCCTTAAAAAACTCATGATGCCAATACAAATTAAACCCATATTAAAATTGACCCTAATCATTATTTTCTATTATAGTCAATTTCACTTTATTATTGCTCAAACTCCTTATTTAAAGCACTTTACAGTAGAAGATGGTTTACCTAGTTCCAATGTCTATACCGCTTTTCAAGATAGTATGGGCGTAATGTGGTTTGGAACTGAAAATGGAATTACCAGATTTAATGGATATGATTTTGAAACTTTTAATCTGAGTTCCATTAATGCTTCTACAGATATTTGGGGAATTACAAGTGACAAAGCGGGGCGATTGTGGTTTTCTTCTCAACGTCAATTGACCTACCTAGAAAATGAAGAGTTTAAAGCTATTCCTTTTCCAGAAGAGCAAAAGCAAGACATAATCTCTAAGCAATATATAGATAGTAAAGGAAAGCATTTTATTCAATTTCAAGGCAACAAAAGACTACACCAAATAGATTTAGACAAGGAAGAGATTATACCGTTTAATGAAATTAGTGTGGAAAATAATAGTCATAAAATTCTTTTTTTAAAAGAAGATGAAAATGAGGAGCAATGGTTTTTAAAAATAACGAATAGTGAGGCCTTCTTAATTTCTTATAAAAATCAGAAGATTGTTCAAGCACATTGGAAAAAGACAGAGAATCTTAGGTTTATAAATAGTTATCCATACGAAACACAGAAAGGAGTTTTTATCTTAATTTTGGATAAATATCATTTAAGAATAGATATAAATAATAAGTCCCTTTCTTTAAGGGAAAATAATTTTAGCCAAGATTTTAGTGTTACAAATAATCATTATAGATCTGATAATCAAATTATTTTACTCAATACGAATAAGGGATATAAAGTCATTAATAAAGCGTTTGAGCTTCAACCCTTTTTTGAATTTCTAAACCAATTTTTAATCAACGACTTATTTAAAGATAAACATGGCAATTATTGGATATGTACAAGCAATGATGGTATTTATTTTCTACCATTTAAAGGTAAACAAAGTAAGTTGTTAGGAGTCACTAATAATTTATTAAAAAACGATATTACGGCTTTGGCCTCAGATAAAAACGGTAATGTATGGTTTACTAATAAAAATCTTGAATTAAAAGTATTAAAACCGGATAAAACAATTCACACCATTAAGTTCAAGATATCTAACATGCCTTCTCGTAATATTTATTTTGATGATTTAATATTTGATGCTGATGGAAATTTATATTTAGGTTCTAATAAAGACGTATTTACGATTATCTCACAACCAAGAGTGGAAAAATTATTAACACAACAGTCAGTAGAAATTAATAGAGCATATTATAAGTTACATTTAGATTCAACGATTCAACTTGAAAATGAGACGAGTAGTCTCCAAATATCTGTTGTTAAAGCTTTTAATGTTAGAAAAAATAATGTTTTTATATCAACATCAAATGCTTCTTACAAAGTATTCCTTAAAAATGATAAGTTTTATATTCATCATATGCATATAGGTAGATCTTATGGAACCACTAAATGGAATAATAAACTTTGGTTTGGTCGTAAAAATCAATTGTTTTCATTGGATTTAAATAAGGAGCAAGCTAAAGAAAAAACATCTGATAAATTTCCATATCCAATTAATGTGTTAAAGGTTTGCCATCATGATAAATTATGGATAGCTACAGATGGGATGGGGTTATTTCGCCATGATATAAATAAAACGGATACAATTAAGGAGTTTTTAGATACAAGGATTAAGATAAAGTCTTTATATTTTGACTCGGATAATACATTATACATAGCTACAAATAAAGGAATGGGCGTTTTAGAAATAAAGAACGAGATTCCTTTTGAGTATCAATTTAAAATGATTACTAAAGCTTATGGATTGGTTTCTAATGAGATAAATGGCGTAACTAAAAAAGAAAATGAGATTTACGTAGCAACTAGTAGAGGCTTGACACTTTTAGAAAAAAATGAATTAAATCAAAAACAACGAGAACCAGCTGCTTTGTTTTTTACACATGTATATAGTAATGCAGCTACTGTGGATTTGACCTCAAAATTGGATTTTTCCTATCGAAAAAATAATATAAGAATTGAATTTTTATGTCCTTCCTATAATAACATGGGAGACATAACCTATGAGTATAAAATGGATGGTATTGATATGGATTGGCAAAGCACCAAATCTACATTCAAAGAGTATCCCACATTATCATCAGGTGATTATGTGTTTAAGCTACGAGCTAAAAACATAAATGGTATCATTACTAAACCTATTTTACTAGATATTACAATTCATCCACCATGGTGGAGAACATGGAAAGCATTGATTTTTGGAATCATTATACTAGCAATACTAACTTATGGATTATTTAGGTATCAAATTAATAGAGAACGTGAGAAAAACGAGCGAAAACAACTGGAAGAATTGACACAACTCAAAAACCGATTTTATGCCAATATTACACATGAATTCCGAACACCCCTAACACTCATTATGGGGATTATACAACAATTAAAAGAACGGACTTCTAAGAAAAACGATGTATTATTTAGTGTAGTAGAACGACATAGTCATCGTTTATTACATTTGATTAATCAATTATTAGATTTAAATAAGTTGGAAGCTAAAGCTATGCGATTATCTTATCAGAATGGTGATATAATCGCTTATTTGAAGTATTTAACTGGATTATTTCAACCAACAGCTACGAGTAAAGATATTAAACTGATTTGCTTTGATGAGGTAGATGAGTTAATGATGGATTTTGACCCAGATAAAATACAGAGTATTATGTTTAACTTATTATCCAATGCCATCAAATATACTGAAAGCGGAGGGCAGATTGTTGTTCATCTAGTGCGGCATGAAAATCAATTATTATTAAAAATCAAAGATACAGGAATTGGTATCAGTGAAGAGGCATTAGCTTTAGTATTCAATAGGTTTTATCAAGTAGAGAAAAGCGAAAGGCAATCCAATACAACAGGTATTGGTCTAGCACTAGTAAAAGAATTAGTAGAAAAATTGGAAGGAACAATCACCGTTGATAGTAGTTCTAAGGGTACTACTTTTATAGTGTCTCTACCTATTCATCACAATGTTACTTCATCTTTTGATATAATGGATGATAATTTTGAAACATTAGTAAATGCACATTTTCCACTAGAGTCTATCAAATTACCCAAAGTAGAAAGTACAAAAGAAAAGCCCGTTTTATTATTGGTAGAAGATGATGTTGATTTAATTGATTATTTACATTCTATTATAAGTCCATATTATGAAATAATGCTCGCTAATAATGGAGCGGAAGGAATAGAAAAAGCGGTTGCAACTGTTCCTGATCTCATTATTAGCGATGTTATGATGCCAAAGAAAAATGGATTTGAATTATGTCAAACGCTAAAAAGTGATGAACGAACTAGTCATATCCCTATTATTTTATTGACGGCTAAAGCAACCAAAGAAGCAGAATTAGAAGGGCTAAGGGTAGGAGCAAACGCCTATTTATTGAAACCATTTCATCAAGAAGAACTATTCTTGAGAATTCATCAATTATTGGAACAACGTAAAGCCTTACAAGCTCGCTATCAATCGACTACTTTACCAATGGATAAACCTTCACCGGCTATCGAAAAGGAAGATGCATTTATTAAAAAAATAAGATTAATTATTGAAGAAAATATTGATAATTATGAATTGGATGTAAGCTTTTTGTGTACCAAACTATTTATTAGTAGGGCTCAATTACATAAAAAAATTAGTTCTTTAACCGGAGGCTCT
>CAYLSF010000795.1:0-4083 GCA_964385675.1 uncultured Saprospiraceae bacterium | reverse complement strand
CCTTGTAGATTTCGTTGCCGATTCATGGTATTATTGGCAACAACAGATGACCAATCTAATATTTTTTCTTCTAGTAATTGCATGAGAATATCTTAATAAAATTTAACACATATATTCTTATAAATATACTGAAAATTAATGAATTAGTAGGTGTTTAGTTTGATAACAAGGAAAGGTGTTTTAAAACATTTAAAACAAATTGGTTTTGATAAAATGTTTTTGTATCTTGGCTATTATTCACCAACCAAAACTTTATTATTATGGCATTTGTAGAACCAATTCTTGGTGGTCTTGCTGCCTTTGCATTAGGTGCAGTATGGTACACTTTTCTTTTTGGAAAAGCTTGGCAAGCTGAAACAGGCGTTACTGACGAACAAGCTCAACAAAACATTGCACTAACACATGGACTCGCCCTTATAATGATGATTTTAATGTCATTTACGGTCAATTTTATTGTTAATCAACATTCCGTTGAAGAGCAAACTTTTATTCACGGCGGTTTTCATGGTATTATGACAGGTTTATTCTTTGTATCACCTGCTATTGCTATCAATTATTTATATCAAAAAAAATCATTAAAACTGTTTTTAATTGACGCAGGCTATGTTACATTACTTTTGGGTCTTTCAGGAGGGGTAATGGCTGCTTTAGAGTTTTCTGTAAGTAATTAAATTGTAGTTATTAGTTGCCTAGTTACTTAGTTATTAGTCAATGACTTATAAATTGATACCTATGCAAAAGGTGGCTAAATCAATCATAATTTTTAATGAAATTATAAGATTTAAGACAGTATCAAAACAGTAAGATTACAGAATTTTAAAACTTTATACATATAGATAACTTTAATTTATTTTGTTTTTTAATAGGCCTTTTGCAAAAGGTAAGCGACATAAATGACTGACCAATAACCAATTAATCGAGCAACCAATAGCTACAAATTAAATTTTATCTCAGTATCGTTGGAGTAATTAAGTTGTTTATTACTCCAACAACTTATTTTTAATTTGTTATATCCTCGTTGTTAAAGGAACTTTTCAGAAAGCCTCAATAGTTGTTGTTATTTTGCTACATAAGAATAAAAATGAGAACACTTCAAAATATTCAACTTCTTCCTGTTATACAGCTTTATCCTCCAGATATGAATTATCCAATGCCAAGATTGGATACAGCCGAGGAACACTATGCATTTTGGAAAGATGTAATGACCTCTAATGGTTTGCAGGATATAGAACCTATTCAAAAAGGATTACATTATGTATCATTTGATGCTATTACGGACGCTGATTTAAAGCGTTTAATGGAATTGCATTTAAAAGACTTTGAGCCATTTACAAAAAGTGGAGTAGCAGAGGGGGAAGTGAAGGATTATTTACCACATAGCTTAGAGGGGGGCGTTATATTAATGGCGGATGGAGTAGCTGAAATTCCACCACAATGTTGTGTGAGTTTGCAGGATTATAAAGAGTGGATAGCTATCAAAGAAACGACTGATTTTGAATTTATATGGCTCGGTCATCCATGGATCTACTACAAAATGAAAGGTGAGCAAATATATTTTACTCGCTTAATTGAAAAAGATTTTGCAGGTAAATGGCGATATTATCAACCTACATCAAAAGGTGTCTTTATGGGTGGTTGGGAAGCTGATTATTTTTTGAAAAAAGGGGAGATTATTGAAGATTCCGATATCTTATATGAAATTTCTACTCAGGAGCTATTTAAAAAAATTGAACAACTTCAGCTAGCAATAAATATATTTAAACAACGCATTGAAGCAATAGGGAAAGCTTTGAATTTTAAAAACCCTAATTTGATCGCTACATGTTTGGTTGATGGAAATGGTCAAACCTTTTCTTACGATAGAGACAATTTGAGATAGACTTCGAGTTTAATATGATTTCGCATACTACTATATATTTTTATATTGAACCTGCCTTTATGGGCAGACAGGCACATATACACAACCCCGAAAGCTTTCGGGGTACGGATTAACAGTCCTTTATGATGAATATTTTGATTTGAGTTTTTCAATAATTTCGGGATAAGATTTAAGATTTTGGATATACTTCTTACTTTTCATCTTTTTAATATGCCGCTCTATTTTTAACGCTACGGGTTTATTAGGGCATTCGATAACTAAATAAAGTTCCCACGGTTTTCCCTTTGTAGTCCATTTATTATCATAATAATCTGAATTATGTCTTTCTAGTCTTAGTTCCACATCATGCGTTTCTCCAATGTAGAATTTATTTAGCTTTTGGGAATGAAGAATATACAGAAAGTGCATTTTTAGAGTTTGTGTATTTTGAACATAAAAAAAGCCACTCAAAACTTGAGTAGCTTTTTAAAAATTTGCGCTCCTTCCGACAGCTGTACGGAATTGGGCTCGAACCAACCCCGAAAGCTTTCGGGGTACGGATTAACAGTCCTTTATGATGAATATTTTGATTTGAGTTTTTCAATAATTTCGGGATAAGATTTAAGATTTTGGATATACTTCTTACTTTTCATCTTTTTAATATGCCGCTCTATTTTTAACGCTACGGGTTTATTAGGGCATTCGATAACTAAATAAAGTTCCCACGGTTTTCCCTTTGTAGTCCATTTATTATCATAATAATCTGAATTATGTCTTTCTAGTCTTAGTTCCACATCATGCGTTTCTCCAATGTAGAATTTATTTAGCTTTTGGGAATGAAGAATATACAGAAAGTGCATTTTTAGAGTTTGTGTATTTTGAACATAAAAAAAGCCACTCAAAACTTGAGTAGCTTTTTAAAAATTTGCGCCCTTATACAAACTATGTTAGAACCGATTTATTAATGTTTTTAAACTTAAATGCTACTCAATAAGGCTAAGATTAAGATACTAAGCTATCGAAATGTTAAATTGAATTTTTAGTCAATAATTTATTTTTTATCCATATAAATAATTGTATTTCATTTAAAATACCCTTATCTTTATCTCATCAATTAAAGCAATCCGCTTTTAACAACTGAAAAATTTACACTATGTCTTTAGCTATTCCTACATCAACCTATGAGGTTGAAAACATTCTATTAGGGCCTGTTAGAAATCAATATGAAGCTTTACGCATTAAAAGTAAAGTAGCAAACTATGTTGCTATTACTACATCATTTAACCAAGAATGGAATGATGAAATTTTGTTAGTTCCTATGACTGGAGCTATGATTGGTAACTTATTCGAGAAACGAGCTAACGATAATAAGCCTGTAGATTTAAAGTTAGCAAGAATTTCATTATTGACATTACCTTTTGTAGAGAGGATTAATTTATCAGATGATGGTAGCTGTATGATTTATACGAATGCATTATATTCCGTTAATCACTTTAAAACTATTGTAAGGGTAGTGGATAGAGTTTTCCGAGACTTAAATAAGTCAAACACATAAACAGAACATGGAATCAACGAATAACAATCAACTTACTAAAGAATCTTTACAAAGCCTATTTGACTTAAAAACGGTCGTTATAGGCTTTGTAAATAGTCTTGAAGCCTTAAAGCAAGCTATAAAAGCAGAACATACTTCTTTAAAGGAGGTTCAAGCCTTAATCATAGAGGCATACACCAAATTAGGATATGAAGGCAAGAAGCGAGTTAATGAAATAGATGTCAATAAGACATTGGAATTTATAGAAGATGCCTTTCTACATTTGGCGGACATCCCAAAGGTTCGTGAAATGGTAACGGCTTATGAAGTCGGATTGCCTTACACATTGGAAGGGTATTTTGGTAAAATTAAAGAGTTCACCAGTGACTGGTCGCATGAACGGTTACTTCAATTGACGTTTGAAGCTGTACATGATACTAAAGATGCTAGGGCTCAAGAAGCCTATCTCTTGAAACAAGCTAGAAAAGACCGTATCAAAGCGATTAAGACTCAAAAGGCGGTTCAAAAGAGACGTAAGAAGCGTAAACAACAACGTAAGTCACCTAAAGTGAATAGATGATTTTTCAACTTTTTCAAGTCTAAAAAAGGGTTGACTCACTCTTTTTTATCTTACTATTTAGAATTGTAAATTTTTTAGATTAAGCCAACTTCTTGTAGTTGGCTTTTTTAT
>CAYLSF010000794.1:0-4086 GCA_964385675.1 uncultured Saprospiraceae bacterium | reverse complement strand
AAATCAATAGCTATTGTTTCTCCAATTCCATTTCAATCATTACACCAAAGCCAGCAGGAGGCGTTGTTATAAAAGTAGCAGAAGTTGCATTTTTCTCTGCATTACTCGTTCCATCTTCAAACTCCACTTCAAACGTAAAATGATTATCAATACTGAGTGTAAATAAATTTTCTTTGGAAAAACCTGCATTGACTTTTTCTAAAGTCATTACCCAATCTCCATTACCCGTATAAGTCGTATCATTTCTAATGAAGTTAAATTCTGCTGTACTGTTTCCAAAACTAAATGTCCCCAATTCACCAGACTCCTCAACTACATCTAAGCCATTATGACCATTTCCCGTAAATTCACCATAAAACGATTTTATACTTGTTATCGTCCATTCCCCTTGAATAGATTCAATTCCTTGCTCTTCGTCCTTATCACAAGCACTCCAAGTCAATGTGACCAGTAATAATAATGTAACTACAATTTGGTTATTCATCATACAGTTTTTTATTAATTTAATAGGTCTTAATGTACTTCTAAAACGTAATAAGATAAAGGGTTGCTGTCATTTTACTATAATCAAAAAGCCCCATTCTAAATTAGAATGAGGCTTTCCATATAAAAAAGAACCGTCTGTCGTCCACCCCCGTATCAAGTACGGGGCAGGCTGTCAATCGTTTCCTATCTAGAATATTTATTTTTCTTCTTAGAAACTGTTTTAGGTTTTAATTCATCTGTTAAGTCGTACACGATAGGTGTTGCAACGAATACAGAAGAATAAGTACCAACTAAGATACCTACAACCAATGCAAATGCGAATCCTGTAATAGAACCACCACCAAATAAGAATAAAATTAAGACCACAAATAGAGTCGTTAAGGAGGTGATGACCGTACGAGAAATCGTATTATTGACCGCTCCATTGATAAGATCTTTCTTAGACTCTGTGGAATGCGAACTCATAAACTCCCGAATACGGTCAAATACAACCACCGTATCGTTAATGGAGTAACCGATTACCGTCAAAATTGCAGCGATAAAGTTTTGGTCAATTTCTAAAGAGAATGGAATGATACCATAACCCAATGAGAAAATACTCAATACAATTAAAACATCGTGGAATAAGGCTGCTACCGCACCCAAACTATATTGCCATTTGCGGAAACGCAATAGGATATATAAGAATATTAAGAGTAAGGCAAATAAAGCTGCGTTGTACGAAGAACGCGTAATATCATCGGCAATCGTTGGTCCAATTTTGATAGAACGTGTCAAGAAAGTACTTGTACGCTCACCTGTGGAATCAACCCCTACAAATTTAGCATAATCATCACTTCCTAATTTATCTGTTCCTACAATTTGCTGAATCCCTTCATACGTTTTTGCTAATACTTTCTCATCAACATTTTCTCCTACACTATCAATTAAGTAAGACGTTGTAATTTCTAAAGTTTGTGAAGAACCAAATGTTTTTACAGAAGGTTTTGCACCATAAACGCCTTCCATTACGGTCTCTACTTGACCAATATCAACAGGCTGTTCAAATTGTACTGCATAAGAGTAACCACCTTTGAAATCAACCCCTAACTCAAATCCTTTCATAAAGAAAGAAGCAATACCGATAGCGATGATTGTACCAGAGATAATATAAGTATATTTTCTAGCACCAACCCAGTCAATATTTACATTAGAAAATGCACCTTTTGTAGGAGGCGTATAGAAAGATAAAGGCTTTTCTCTACCCAACCACCAGTCGATAATCAAACGACCGACTAATACGGCAGCAAATAAAGAGAAAATAACACCTATAATCAATACTGCAGCGAAACCTTTGATTGGCCCTGCACCAAAGTAGAATAAAACTAACGCCGTTAAAATCGTAGTAACGTTGGCATCTATAATCGCAGAATAAGACGCGTTAAAACCATCACGCACAGAAGCTAATACACTCTTTCCTGCGCGCAGTTCCTCTCGAATCCTTTCGTAGATGATTACGTTTGCATCCACCGCCATACCAACGGTTAATACGATACCTGCAATACCTGGTAAGGTTAATACTGTACCTAAAGATGCTAAGGCTGCTATAATAAATATAATGTTTGCTAATAATGCTACGATAGAAACCACACCACCGCCTCCATAATAGAAGACCATGAATAATAATACCAATAATAAACCAATACCTAAGGATAATAAAGAACTATTGATATTCTTAGCACCCAATGAAGGTCCTACAATCGCTTCTTCAATGATTTGAGTTTTTGCAGGTAATTTACCGACTTGAAGGATGTTAGATAAATCATCTGCTTCTTGCTGAGAGAAGTTACCTGTGATAGAAGAACGACCATCACGCATTACCGCTTGTACAGCAGGTGCAGAAGCGATTTCATCATCTAAAGCAATCGCAATCTGACGGCGAGTTGGGAAACACTCTTCTGTCATATTACCCCATCCTCTTGCACCTTCAGAGTTGAACGCTAAGGATACTTGTACTTGACCTGTATTTTGGTCTAACTGAGGACTAGCAGAAACTACTTTATCCCCTTCTACAGGTGCTACATCTCTACCTTTTGTTTTGATAGAATAGATTTCATAGTCTCTAGTCTTTTTACCATCTGCATCTGTAAATGGCTTACCAGAGTACATAAAACGAATATCTTTAGGAAAGAATCCTCTTTTGATACCTTCATTCAACATTTCCATTACTTCTTCTCTATCACTCTTATCTACGATACCTAATAAACTTGAGTTATTCTGACCGAATAACTTCATTTTTGTGAATAAAGGTCCTAAATCAAGTGCTGGATCAGTTTCAGGTGCAGCTACCTCAGGTGAATCAACAGTTGTTGTCTCAGCTGTCTCTACGTTTTCCCCTTCTGTAGTTGGTTCATCTACAGTTTCGTCTGTTGTTTCTGTATCTGTTTCAGAAGTAGCGTCTGTATTTTGCTTTGCTTCTTCTTGCCTTTTGAAGTAATCTTCTGTTTGTTGTAAACCATTGAAGATTTCATCCAACTCATATACGTGCCAGAATTCTAGTTTTGCACTAGCTTGTAAGAAACTTCTTGCACGATTTGGATTATCAATACCCGGTAACTCTACAATAATACGGTCAGTCGTATTATCTAAAGTTACATTGGGTTGAGTTACCCCAAATTTATCAATACGTTGCTTCAAACGCTTAAAAGTCAAATCAACCGTAGAAGTTGCTTTAGTTCTAATTAAAGAAGCAACCTCCGCATTTGAAGAACTTAAAGAAATATTTTCGTCTTTTAAGTCAGGATTGACCGCAAAGATTTCTGCTAACTTTCTATTTCGGGCAAGTTCTTCAAAACTCTCTCTAAATAGCGTTACATAATCTGTAGAAGCAGCAGCTTGTTTTTGAGTCGCTAATTCCAATGCTTTACTGAAATCATCATCAGTCTTATCTTGACCATCTCCCAACACTTTGATTAAGTCTCTTAAATCTACTTGAAGTACAACACTCATCCCCCCTTTCAAGTCCAGACCTAAGTTAAGTTGTTGTTTTTTTAATTCTTCGTAAGTATAAGTCAATACCCCCAAATCAAAAACATTCTCCCCAGATATTGAATCCAAGTAATCTTGCTCATATTTCTTCTCACAAATGCCTTTCATAGAAGCACTCTCATCAATACAAGCCGCTTGTGCCTGCGATACTGCTCTGTTCTCTACAGTATTTGTCGGTATAATCAATAGAAACTGATAAATCGCAATCAGAATCATGAATACGAGAAAAAACCGAATTAAACCTTTCCCTTGCATGTTGAATCTATCTAAAATTTAAAGTAGAATGTAACGCCTATTAAGATATTACAAAAGTGTTGTTTTGATATAAAATTTGGTTGAATAATGGTTGTCATACAAGCATAATACACTAATTATGAACACCTTATCAGAGCCATACTTTTTCAATAATTTCTATGCTTGAAAAAGCGAGTGCAAATATACATATTTTACTGAACATTTTACTTTTGCCATCTTTAATTTGAAGGGGTTTAAGGTATAAGGTTTAGGGTTTAAGGTTCAAAACACAAATTCCCAAAAATAATTTTCTTTATAAATTGGATTTCATCAATTTCT
>CAYLSF010000793.1:0-4087 GCA_964385675.1 uncultured Saprospiraceae bacterium | reverse complement strand
AATTAGCCAGTACATTGAGAAAATTACTAGAACCTATAAAACAGGTAGAGCAACAGAACATTCTTACCGTCCTTTTTTGAAAGAATTGATTGAAAGCATTGTAAAAGATGTGTTAGTGACCAATGAACCGAAGCGGATCGCCTGTGGTTCTCCTGATTACATTATACAAAGAGGTGAAATTCCTGTGGGATTTATAGAAGCCAAAGATATAGGCGTAAATCTAGCAAAAACCGCTAAGTCCGAACAACTAAAGCGATACCTTAAAAGTTTGGATAATCTTATTTTAACAGATTATGTAGATTTTGTTTTTTTTAAAAATGGTAAGAAAACCGAAACGATTCGACTAGTTGATTTAAGTGGAAAACAATCTCTATTTTTTGATAAAAAAAAGGAGTATGAACGCTTTAAAAATCTGATTATTAACTTTTGTAATTTTCAAGGTACTACTATCAAATCGGCTGAACAGTTGGCTACTATGATGGCAGCTAAGGCACGATTGATGCAAAATGTATTTGAATCGGCTTTAAAAGTAGCGATTGCAGAAGAGGACGAATATGATAAAGCACCACTTTTGCAGCAGTACGAAGCCTTTAAGCAAACTCTAATTAAAGATATTGAACCAACTGAATTTGCAGATATTTACGCTCAAACCATTGCCTATGGTATGTTTGCCGCTCGATTTCATGATCCGACTTTAGAGGACTTCTCTAGGATAGAAGCGGCTCAACTGATACCTAAAACCAATCCTTTTTTAAGAAAACTTTTTCAATTTATAGCTGGATATGATTTAGATGAAAACTTAGTTTGGATAGTAGAAGAATTAGTCAATGTATTCAGATACACCAATGTAAAAAAGCTACTTGAAAATTTTGGAAAATCCACCGAGCGGAATGATCCGATTATTCATTTTTATGAAACCTTCTTAGGGGCATACAATCCCAAATTAAGAAAATCAAGAGGGGTTTATTATACGCCTGAACCTGTGGTTAATTTTATAGTCCGTGCCGTAGATGATATTTTAAAAAAGGAATTTGGATTGCGTGATGGACTAGCGGACACCTCTAAGACGACTATACAAGTAGATGTACAAGGCAGAAAAACCAAAGGTAAACAGCAAGTACACCGAGTACAGATACTTGATCCTGCTACGGGTACAGGTACTTTTTTGAGTGAAGTGATAAAACATATCTACCATAGCCGATTCAAAAAAATGAAAGGCGTATGGAGTAGTTATGTAGAAAAAGACTTGATACCCCGTTTAAATGGTTTTGAAATCTTGATGGCTTCTTATGCGATGTGTCACCTTAAACTTTCCTTACTTTTAGATGAAACGGGCTATAAACCCAAAAAGAATAAGCGATTTAGGGTTTATCTAACCAATAGTTTAGAAAAAGAGGAACAAGATTATCAGACGCTATTTGCCAATTTTATAGCCGATGAAAGCAAACAGGCGAGTAAAATTAAAAAGGAATCCCCTATTATGGTGATTATTGGTAATCCTCCGTATAGTGGCGAAAGTGCAAATAAAGGGGAATGGATTATGGACTTGATGAAGGCTTACAAAAAAGAACCGGGAGGAAAACTCAAATTACAGGAACGCAACCCTAAATGGATAAATGACGACTATGTAAAGTTTATGCGATATGGTCAACATTACATAGAAAAAAATAAAGAAGGTGTCTTGGCGTTTATTAATCCACATGGTTTTTTAGACAATCCTACTTTTAGGGGAATGCGATGGAATCTATTAAAAACTTATGATAAAATTTACATAATAGATTTACATGGTAATGCCAAAAAGAAAGAAACTGCCCCTGACGGTTCTCCCGATGTAAATGTATTTGATATTCAACAAGGCGTTTCTATCAATTTATTTATCAAAACAGGACAAAAAAAAGCTAATCAACTAGCTAAAGTGTATCATTATGATTTATATGGGAAACGACAATTAAAATATGATTTCTTGTGGAAACAAAAATTATCCAATATTGATTTTACCCGCTTACCGAACAAAGCACCTATGTATTTTATGGTGCAAAAGGATTTTGAAGCAGGAAATAAATATCAAAAAGGCTTTAAAGTACATGAAATATTTAGTAAGTCAACTGTTGGTATTGTAACCTCTCGGGATAGTTTTGTAATCAATCAAGAACAAAATACACTTATCAAAAGGATTAAAGATTTTTTTAAATTAACTGCTGCTGAACTTAAATCAAAGTATAGATTAAGAGAAAATAAAAGTTGGAAAATAGATGAGGTAAAACTAAGAGCAAAATCATTTAAATCTAAAAATATTGAATCTATTGCTTATCGTCCTTTCGATAGTCGATACTTATATTATGATGATTTTTTTGTAGAACGTAGTCGAAGAAATATTATTAAAAACTTTATTGATGGTGAAAATATAGGTATTGCTTTTTGTAAACAATTTAAAACAGGAAATACTTATCAGCATTTATTTGTTTGTAACAAGATTATTGAAAGTTCTTATGTATCTAATAGGACAAGTGAAATTACATCAACTTTTCCTCTTTATCAATATGAAGAAAACCCAAATTTATTTGGTGAACTTTTAAAAAAACCAAACCTAAATCCCAAAATCATAGCCAAAATTTCAAAAGGATTAGGTTTAACATTTACCCCTGAAAAGAAAAGAGGACGTACAACTTATGCACCAATAGATATTTTAGATTATATCTATGCGGTGTTACATTCACCTACTTATCGAGACAAGTACAAAGAGTTTTTAAAAATAGATTTCCCTAGAGTACCTTATCCTACGAATAAAGAACAGTTTTGGAAATTGGTCAAGCTAGGCGGTGAACTACGGAAGTATCATTTATTAGAGCATTCTAAAATAGATAATTTTATTACGGAATATCCCGAAGATGGTGATAATGTAGTCACTCGAAAAATGACGACTAGAAGTATTGGCTACGAAGCTAAAACCCCAACAAAAGGAAAAGTTTGGATTAATGATGAACAGTATTTTGATGGTGTACCGTTGATTGCATGGAATTTTTATATCGGAGGGTATCAACCTGCTCAAAAGTGGCTAAAAGACCGCAAGGAACGAACCCTAAGCTATGAGGATATTTTTCATTATCAACGCATTATAGTTGCCTTAATGAATACGGATCGGTTAATGAAATTGATTGATAAGGAATTGAAGGTGTAGTAAAACTTTAATCTAAAACGATGAAATATATTTTAACCCTATTGCTGTGTTTTAGCTTGTTGAGTTGCAGCGATCAAAGTGGTTCAGCTTATGGATCGGCTACGGATGCAGAAGGTTATCATGATTCTGATACTGAAGCAGCTTCAGAGACGGTTCATGTGTGCAAAGGTCGGTATGCAGAAGTTTTTCATGCTCGTAATTTTTGTGCTGGACTCAATAATTGTAAGGCAGTCGTTGAGCCTGTATCATTAAACGAAGCAAAGGAAATGGGGCGAAGGGCTTGTCTTAGGTGTTATGGGTTTTAAAATAATACATTGAAATGATAGAATTTGAACTAAATATTGCAAGAGTATTTCAAAGAGAAGTAGAACGAAAAGCAACCTATATAAAAGAACAGGAACAACTATTAATTACCATGCTTCATGGTCTTGCTAATTATTGTATTACCTGTCTTGAACCAATATTAATTCAATCAGATGACCCCAAACGATTTGAGGAGTTAAGTAGTAGTATTTCTACTAGAACTAAACCGAATGGTTTTTTGAACCCTAAAGGTATTTTTAGGATAGAGGACAAAATATATAGTTATGAACAAGCACTAATCACGCCTTATGTATCGACTTCCTATAAAATTGATAAAGAATACTATGCTACTTTTTTTGTGGTTCGACTTCGTCAATTAAATATCCATCAAATACAAGATTTCTTATCTTATCATTATGATAATTTTGATGGTGATTACTTTCAATTTTTAAATGTGATACTTGCGTATGAAGCGAGGATTTTTTTGAGTGAGGAGCAACTTACTATAATTAAAATATGGCTAGAAAACCCAACTAAACCAAAGAAGGAAAAAACGATATTAGATGAAATATTTATATTAGGGAGTGATATAAAACGAATTAGAAC
>CAYLSF010000792.1:0-4089 GCA_964385675.1 uncultured Saprospiraceae bacterium | reverse complement strand
ATACATTTAAACGCTTCTTCTATCAATTAAGAAAGAGAATTTATCCGTATTTTTAAGTGCAATACCTGTTCCACGCACTACAGCACGCAATGGATCTTCTGCAATGTGTACAGGTAATTTAGTCTTTCTATGAATTCTTTTATCTAAACCCCTGATTAATGCACCCCCTCCAGTTAGATATAAACCTCTTTTGTAAATATCTGCCGCTAATTCAGGCGGTGTACTTTCGAGTGCTTTGAGTACAGCATCTTCTATTTTAGAAATAGACTTATCCAAACAAAGTGCAATTTCATTATAGGAAACCATAATTTGTTTTGGAATACCTGTCATCAAGTCTCTACCATTGACAGAAAAATCTTCAGGTGGTTCTTCTAATTCAGACAAAGCCGAACCGACATGAATTTTGATTTGTTCTGCGGTGCGTTCTCCAATTAAGATATTATGCTGACGTTTCATGTAGTTCATAATATCATTGGTGAATTCATCCCCAGCTATGCGGATAGACTGATCACAAACAATTCCAGAAAGTGCAATAACAGCAATTTCTGTAGTACCACCACCAATATCAATAATCATATTACCAATAGGCTCTTCCACATCTAAGCCAATTCCTAGTGCGGCTGCCATCGGTTCGTATATCAGATAAGTCTCTTTTGAGTCAACATGATCTGCTGAATCAAAAACAGCTCTTTTTTCAACCTCTGTGATACCCGAAGGAATACAAATTACCATTTTCATGTGGTTAAAAAATTTCCTTCTAGTACCCGTCATATTTATAAGCCCCTCCACCATACTTTCTGCTGCTTGAAAATCAGCGATTACACCATCTTTAAGTGGGCGTATTGTTTTAATATGATCATGAGTTTTTCCGTGCATTTGCATGGCTTTTGTACCTACTGCAATGGTATCACCTGTGCGTCTATCAACGGCAACGATGGAAGGTTCGTCAACTACAATTTTGTCGTTTTGGATAATAAGAGTATTGGCTGTTCCTAAGTCAATCGCAATTTCTTGTGTAAAAAAAGTGAACAATTTCATTGAATAACTACGTCTTACGCTGTGTATTAAAATTAATGATTTAAATCGGAATCTAGTTAAAACATAAAAATACAGACAATTCTGTTACGGAGTATACAAAAGGAAAGATGTTTTTATAAAAAAATCAACTCAACCATCACTGTACTATAATTATATTATAAATTTAGGTGCATCAAAATAAAAAATTATGTGTTATAAATCAGCCCTCTATAGTATTACACAATAAATATATGATTTTTTAATGTACGTTGTTTACAATCACTCCTCCTAAAATGTTGGTATCTTACATGATTGTAAGTTAGGTATTTTTTATGAATTGTCAATTTTAATTGTCAATTATTGTCAGAAAATTTGAAAACGAGAATTAATGCTACGATTATGCTAAATCTCAGAAATAATCGCAATTAGTATTTATGATTTGAAAATAGTAACTTACAGGACTTAACCTTTATTTAAAATAAGGCACTACACATAAATTTGGATGACAATCAACTTTCGATATTCGACAATCGAGTAGAATATAAATTTGTTTTTCTAAAGATTAGCCGAAAGTTGATTGTTGAAAGTCGCATAAAGCACTAAAACAAATGGAAGGAATCGTTTTAATCGTCATATTAGTTGCTCTTCTTTGGATAGGAACCTTTATAGTTGCCGTTCAAATTAATGGACGAGTCAGGGAGCTTTTAAAATTTAATGAAGAATTAAGAGTCTCAAATCGCACAATTCTAAATCGCTTACGCACATTAGAACATCAAAATATAGATGATGGAGAAACTAAGGAGATCGTTCAAGAAACGAATAAAACAGATGAGATTGTGAATGAACCCTCTGAATCCAAAGTGATTGAACCCAAAGAAGAAACGATTGAGCCTAAACCGATAGTGGAAAGACCTTCGATAAAAAATAAAGAGCAGTCCATAGAAGAATTACGCAAATTATATGGTCAAGATGAGGAGGAAGAACCTTTAGAAATGCCAATTGTACAACCTCAAAAACAAGAAGAACCAGAACCTGAATTTATTCGATTAGAAAAACCTAAAGAGGAAGAACCTGCGATTAAAATCAATCTAGGAGATGCTGAGAATATCTCACAAAATCAAAGTACCTTAAATAGAGATTGGGAAAAAATTATTGGTGAAAACATCATTAATAAAATTGGTATTGCGGTTTTATTACTCGGTATTGGATTTTTTATTCAATATTCCATTGGCAAAGGTTGGTTGAGCGAATGGGCTAGGGTAGCGATAGGTGCAGGTGTTGGTGGTGCATTAATGCTAATTGGTCATTATTTGAGGCAAAAATACTTGGCATTCAGTTCTGTATTAGTTGGTGGTGGTATTGCTGTAGAATACATCACAATTGTGGTAGCGTTCCATTTATATCGAGATATAATTGGATTAAGTCAGACGGTTGCTTTTCTGCTGATGGTGGTGATTACCGCATTTGCAGTCTTTCTATCCATTGCCTACAATCGAAGGGAGCTGGCTATCATTTCCATTTTGGGCGGTTTTGCTACACCTTTACTACTGAGTACGGGCGAAGGTAATTATGTTATTTTGTTTATGTACATGACCATTTTAAATGTGGGTATGTTGGTGTTAGCCTATTTTAAAAAGTGGCGAGAGATTCACATTATTGCTTTTGTGGCAACGATACTGTTGTATGGCGGTTGGGTTTCTACTCAAATGGAAACTGATAATTCGGGAATGCTTTGGGGGGGATTATTATTTGGAACTATTTTCTATGTGATTTTCTACCTGATGGCAATTATTAACAATGTACGGAAAGGAGAGCAATTTTCAGGTTGGGAATTTTCGATGTTATTAGGAAGTACAGGAGCGTATTATGGTGCTGGAATGTATATCTTAAATTTCCTGAATGATGGTAATTTACAAGGATTATTCACAGCCGCTATGGCGATTTATAATTTTGGATTTGCCTACACACTATATAAGAGGGATAACATTGATAAAAATCTAGTTTACTTATTAATCGGATTAGTATTGACCTTTTTAAGTTTAGTTGCTCCTGTTCAGTTAGATGGTAATCAGATTACGTTGTTTTGGGCAGCAGAAGCCATATTGTTGCTTTGGTTATATCAGAAGTCTGATATTAAATTGATGAATTTATCCGCCCATTTGGTAATCGTATTAATGCTAGGGAGTCTAGTCATGGATTGGGCAAATATTTATAGTGCTTCGGAGCATTATCGCATCATATTAAATCCTGCTTTCATTGCTACTATTTTTGGGTTGATTGCATTAGTGGCTTTCTATTTCTTACAGAAAGATCGTCCAAATGATAATATTATATTGTCTGGAATGAACCAAAAGAATTCAAATTTTTGGATGGTTTTGGCATTGATTATAGGTTTTATTGGCGGCTTATTTGAAACGCTGTATCATGTAGAATTTTATTTCTTAGATGTTCCCGTTCGCACAACTTATTTGGGTGTTTATGTTTTAGTATTTGGATTTTTATTTGGATTATTTGACAGGTTAGTCAATGAATCTAAATACGGAAAAGCGACGATTGTATTTACCTTTTTGGGATTGGTCATTTATGCTTTATTACTAAATCGTTCAGCTATCTTGACTAGGAATGACTATGCCCAAAATTTATATAGTGTTACACCTTTTTTTACACATTATGTCAATTTGATATTATTGATAGGAATGATAGTTATTAGCTATTTATATCTGGTTCAAGAATATCCAAAAAAACACTTTAATCGTCGGTTATTCTACTGGGTAGCTTGTTTGAGTGTGGTATTTATAGCGAGTGGAGAGTTAGATCATTTTAGATTATTTGGTGTATCGCAGTTAGATTCAACGTATGATATGATTGCACAACAAAACCGAAATAGTGGTTATCCGATTTTGTGGGGAATTTGTGGTTTTGCCTTTATGATTTTAGGAATGCGATTTAAAATTCGAGATTTGCGATTAATCGCTTTGCTCCTATTTCTTGTTATTCTATTGAAAATATTCTTAATTGATATTTGGGAAATGAGTGAAGGTGGTCGAATTGCGGCATTTATATCTTTAGGAG
>CAYLSF010000791.1:0-4089 GCA_964385675.1 uncultured Saprospiraceae bacterium | reverse complement strand
GTGAATAATAAAAAGGGTTGCTTTTTTTAAGAAAATGATAAATTATGTTATGAATAAAAGCATAGATTGTGAAATTATAAATGAAAGCATAGATTTTTTGAATAAAATAAAATTTTATTTTTTTTTGAGAAATTTTTAAAACACGCTACTATTTTGAATATAAATTCCTTCCTCAAATCGTTTTACTTTCTTCATTTAGTTATTCATCAGGAATGGTCATTACATAAATTGAGTTTGGTGAAAGGCAATATATATTGTATTTTTAGCCATGTATATTTTTCCATTATTAGTAATTCAACATTACAATAAACTAATTAGCATTAGGTCTTATTCCTCCTTATGAATGCAAATCTTTCAAGAGTTCCTATCACTAAACAAGCGGTGTTTAAGGTTTTGAAAACGACCTTGAAATGGATAGGGTATGCACACCTAGTTCTGTTTATTTTAATAGGAGTTTTTGCTATTTATTACATCAATAATAATCCTAGCTTTACGACATTAATGTGGTATCGTTCGGAGTTTAAATCCACGGAAACGCCCTCATTTGTTCCATTACGTAAAGTATCTCCTACGTTCTTATTGGATTTAACCAATCGGGAGGATGCTCGTTTTTATGAGCATTGGGGGTTTGATATAGAGGCTATCAAAACAGCTAGAGACCTCAATAAAAAAGCAGGATATCGAGCGTATGGAGGCAGTACATTGACGCAACAGTTAGCTAGAACGCTTTTCCTTACGCCTCATAAAAATTATCTTAGAAAGTATTTGGAACTCTTAATTGCCGTAGAATTAGAATTGATACTCGGGAAAGAACGTATTTTAGAACTATATATTAATTACGCAGAATTGGGTGATCAAGTCTATGGATTTAATGATGCCTCTAAGCATTACTATAAGCGTTCTTTTTTAAAGACTACCAAAGATCAAAAACTACGATTGATTGCACTTTTGGCAAGTCCTATTCGATATTCTCCCTACACGCTTCACAAAAATCGCCATTTGACCAAGCGATATAATTTCTTAAAAAAATACCATAAGGTGCATTGATGTATCATTTTTCTATTGAACTCAACAACCTACTGCCTACTATAAATATTCAGATTATATTGAGCAAAATCTAACATTTGATTACATTGTTCTAGTGCTTGTAGAGTAAATAAGTTACTATCCGTAAGAGCATTTAATATAGTTTGAGCCTTCTCTAAATTTTGAATAGCGGTTTGATAAATTCGAATGATTTGCTGATTATCCTTTGGTGGGTTAGCTTCTACTTGTCTTATGCTACCTACGCCAAAATTTAGCAATGTCCTCGCCCAATTTTCCTTTTCGTTATCATACAATGTAGCATACTTTTCTGTCAATTGATATAATTCTAATATCTGTTGTTGTACAACCTGTAAACTATCATATTGCTCTCTATTTTCGTAGCGAACCGCTATTTTATCCAACTGACTAATTTTATCCAAATAAGCGTGTACGACTTCTCTAGCGTTTGAATTGGAAGGATTGTATTGGTATAGGTTTTTGGCTTTTTTCAATCCTCGTTCCATCAATGGCATAGTAAAGTAAGCCTTTAAACTATCTTTAAAATGAAAACAAGTATCTTTTTGGTTTGCTAAATGTGCTGTATGAGATACTGATTTTTTAAAATCTTCTTTTGAAATTGGACAATTCAATAATTGCCACATTGGATCGGTCGGAAAGTGATTTAGAATAAAAAGCTCGGGAGGTGTCAAAAAGTAAGAGGTTTGATAAGTCTGTGTAAAATAGTCCGATTGATTCAATGTTCCACTTGCCCACGTAATATCCATCACATACCATTTTTCGTCAATTTGTACCACATTCCAAGCGTGATCTTCCTCTTCCATTTTTCCTACGCCTTTAGGCAAGGACTTGCTATATCCTACTACCGTTTCACAGGGAATATTGACTAAGCTACACATTTGTTGAAAGGCTTTGGAATAGCCCCAGCAAATCGCTTTTTGTTTTTTTAAAATTACCTCAATAGATTGATTTAATCGATTCGTTTTGGAACTATAAATTTTATTGTCATATTCGATATTATGGACTAGCCACACATAAAAACTTCGTACCTTTTCTAAATCATTTTCGGCAGGTTTAGCTAGGTGATAGGTCAATTGCTCTATGTCATATTCCACAGCCTTTGGGGTATTTTGTGCATATTGGTCTATTTTTTTAAAGTTTTGACCATAGCTTTTATTTATAATGCCTAATAGTAATATGATTATAGAAAACCTCATTTATTCTAAAATTGTATGCTAGCAATTGCTATTAAAAATACTTCTTTTAGAGAAAATGTTATGAAGTAAATCAAGTTTTAACTTGTTCTTAGGGATTTTTAAGCTATTTATAATTAAAAATGACTGATACGCTATTTGCATACCAGTCATTTTTAATTGAATCATAATGCTAAAAATCAATACACCACAATTCGCTCTGTTATCTGTCCATTTTCAGACTGAATGGTTAAGACATAATTTCCAGCGACTAAGTTTTTAGTCGGCATCGTAAAATTATTATCCCCATTTTGTATCTCAATAGTTTCAGACTGAAGTAATTGCCCTGTCATATTATAGATTAACAATTGAGCAGATGTGGCTTGCTGGGCGGTCATTTCTATTTGAATCAACTGACCATTTTCCAATAGTGTTGGATAGATTTTTACTGTTTCTACACCTTTTATTCCCTTTGTTGTTACCATATTAGCTGTATTAAAATTTTCTATTGGAGAAATCGGACTGCAAGTATAACCTGGGTTAATGGCTTTCACACGCCACTTATAATTTAAATTAGGCAATAGATTGGTCACTACCAAAGTAGTATCCGATGTAGCTGTGTTAACATCCAATACAGGAAAACTATTAAATCGACTTACTTGCACGATATAGTGTGTTGCTCCAGGCACAGCAGACCAACTTAATTGTAAATTATTATATTGCACCGTTTCTCCTTGTGTAGGACCATCTAGAGTTGCGACAGTAGTAATGGTATCCCGTAATGGATTTTGATTATAGAGATAAGTAGGCTTCTCCGTGGTCAAATTGGCTCGCATAGCTGCCATCTGCTCGGGTGTAAATCCTGTTACACAAACATCGCTAGCATAAGACATGATATTGGTACCATCAGAGCGAAAATCAACATCATTTGGATCTTTTTGTAACGTAATACTTTGTCCTTGAGCATTACAGGGCCATCCTCCTCCTGCTAGATAATCGGGTGGCGTATCACAAAAACCATCTGCTGCAATCGTACAATTACTACCATCAACTAGCTCTACTAGAGCCGTGTCTAAAATCGTTGTATCCCTAATCAATGTATCTTTGAAGTAGGTGTAATCATAGACTACCGTAGTAGGGGTAGGCTGATTGTAGTTATAAGGATTACCTTCCCATCCTAAAAAAGGATGTTGAATAGATAGGTTATGTCCTACTTCATGTGCCCAAGTATGATTTGTTCCTCCACTTGCAGCCCCTTTATTAAGGGCTATCCCTGCGTACGGTAAGTTATATCCTAAATTGCCCGCAGGATCGGCTACCACATAACAGTTAATGGTATGATTAACATTATTATCAAACATCATATCTGCCCCTTCCAATACGGTATTATGCTCATACCAATCTGAACTATCAATAAAGCGAATATCACCTTCTACAAAGTAGTGAATTTTAGCTTCTACAAAATCTTGATTTAAATCACATAATCCTTCTGTAAGTTGCATTAAATCAATATAGCCAAAACCTGCATCCGTTCCTACAACATGTAGGGTTATTGGTGCATATAAAACTGTATCGGTTCGTAATGCACCTGCAAAAGCAGTAGGATTCTGTTGATACCGTTTTAACCATTCAGATTTAAAAGATGGTGTTCCACAAGGATGCGGTTGTATGATTTGTGCAAAATTTGTAGTTAAAAATGTAAGTAGTAATAGAATAGTAAATAAAGTTGATTTCATGGAATAAATGGTTTGAGAGAATAGGTGCTCAAATCACGCTATTCCTGTAGTAGATTTAGAAATTATTGTTATTTAGTAATTTATAATGATTTTTCAAATAACTTGATTACACTAAG
>CAYLSF010000790.1:0-4095 GCA_964385675.1 uncultured Saprospiraceae bacterium | reverse complement strand
ACCTCAATATGCTTTTTATTTCAATGCTACAATAAGTATTGGTGCTATGCACCTGTTATATATTATTATTTAAGTGCAGAGCACCTACACTTATTGTAGCATTTAAGGTCAAAATTAGATAAAGGTACGGAGTACCGACCTAGATTTAAGTACATTTTTTATAATCATTTGATATTCAAAGTGAAATAAGTCTAATTTTTTCTATCTATTTCTAATTTGCTCTAGTAAGTTCCACTAACCACTAACCTCCCGATGTCTATCGGGAAACCACTAACCACTACTTATAAGTAATCCTCGGATCAACCAAAGCATATAAAATATCGGCAATCAAATACCCAATCATGGTTAGAATAGCTGCCAGCATGACGACGGTAAACACCATCGGGAAGTCTGGCCATTTGATGGCTTCAAAAAGGGTACTCCCCATGCCCGGTATCGTAAAGATGACTTCTATGACAATGGAACCCGAAATCATTCTTGGAAATACATTGGCAAATAGGGTAATAATCGGCAATAAAGAATTGCGGAAAGTATGTTTCCAAATTACCTTGCTTTCTTCCAATCCTTTAGCCCGAGCCGTTCTAATATAGTCTTGACGCAATACCGATAACATACCGCCTCGCATCTGACGAGATAGGAAGGCTAAAGAGGGATAGGTCCAACAGAATAATGGCAACACTAAGTGATACGCTCTAATCTGAAACATGCCAAAAAAGCTAATATCCTCAGGCGGATTTCCAACACCATACGGTGGGAAAATATCCAAATAATCAGGCTGACATAAAAAGATAATCAATAGCGTAGCAATCCAGAAATTCGGTAACGAGTAGAACATAAATAATATGGTCGTTACGATACCGTCGGCCGTTGTACCATTATTTCTCGCGGAGAATACACCGATAGGAATGGCAATAAGATACGTTAATAAAATAGAGATAATACTCAATAACATCGTCCACCAAATTGCATCCCCTATCTTATGACTAATCGGTCGCTTATCTTGATATGATTTTCCAAAATCGAAGCGTAAGAATCCACCAAATGTATTATTTGGATTGTAATCTTTTAGATGGGTGACCACCAAATCATATCCTAGCTTGAAATTAAAAATACTAGACGTATTATTGGCTTTCATCAAAACAGGCATCGTACCATCGGCATCTCTCCATTGAATAATCAAAGGTTCTTCTGCCAGTTTTGCTATCGAATAATCCTTCTTTTTACCTTTTACGGTAATTGTCACAATGTCTAATTCCTCTAGTGCTTTTCCTGTCTTACGCCCGTTATTTTCAATGACTTTTAGGTTTGGACTAAACTGATAAAAACCGCCTTTTTGAACAGGAATATCAAATTTTTGCTCTACGGCATTTAACTTATCGCTAGATTTTGCTAAAATGTCTTCATTATCGGGAAACCACGGACGGTCGCCAAATAACCAAATATGATATTGATTTTCTAAACCAAAATAATGAATGGCAGGTATATATCTTTTCCAAGTCGTAGGATTATCCCGCATTTTTTCATATTGAGCCTTCATTTTTTCATACTGCGGCTTCAACGTTTGCGTAGAAGGGGCTACGGCAATATTTTTTTCAAGGGCTTTAAAGGTTCGCTGTATTTTAGCATCCTTATAATAAATAAACAAATCGTTAACAGCAGAACGTAATTTGATTAAGGCATTACTGTTGAGGGAATCCTTACCCACGCCAGAAATGGCGTAATCCAAATCGGTCAATTCGTGGTAATAAGGTTGTATCTCGTCCCAATTGCCATATTGCTCAATCATACGACCAAGCATTTCACGGTGTCTTTGCCTCGAAATACGATATAAAGTATCAGGATAGGCTTTTGAACTTAACGTAAAATAAAAAGTAGGTAAATCTAGGTTTAACTCCTTACGCATGGCAAGATATTGCTCTTCTCCAGCTACTTTGTTAGTCATACTTCCCTGCTGACCAGAAGTTTGTACTAACATCCGCTCTACAGGATCGCCCGGTGCATACAAGTTCAGTATAAACACCACCAACGAAATGACAAATAACGTTGGAATAAAAATCAATATCCGCTTAATAATATATTGAAACATTCTTTTGTCTAGTGGTTAGTGATTAGTGGTTAGTGATTAGCAACCTTTTGAAACTAGTCACTAATCACTAAGTACTAATCACTAAAAATTAATTCGCTACAGGCTGTGCTGCTATCATACCAGGTGCCCAGAATCCAGGACGGATACCTGAACCATAACCATTGCTGAATTTTTTTGCAATAGCAATTCTTTCTTTTTGAGCGGTTAGGAAAATATAAGGAACACGCTCATGAATAATCATGTGTAATTCTTTATATAATTCTGCTCGTTTATCCGCATCAATTTCTTTTTGAATCGCTTCAATGACTGCATCACTTTTAGCATCCCCAAAGTTAGTGTAGTTAGAACCGCCTGTTGCAGATGCGGTATGCCAGATTTGCTTTGGATCAGACTCTAATGGAGAAGAAATCCATCCGCCTACATATAATTCAAAATCGTGTTTTTTCAATTTATCTAAAAATACCCCCCAGTCTAATGGCTCAATATTAACTTTGATTCCCACCTTATTCGCCTCTTCTTGGAAAATTAAACAAGCCGTTTCTCTACGCGTATTTCCATTGTTATAATTCAATTTGATATTGAAATCTTGACGCTCTCCATTGATTTCTTTATCCAATACACCGTCTCCATTGCTATCTTCCCATCCGCCTGCTTTTAATAGGTCTTTTGCTTTTTGCAGATTGTACTCATAAGGTACAATATCTTTATTAATACGCTTGGTGATAGAAGGGTGCGTAAAAGAAGAAACACGCTCTCCTAAACCATAAAAATACGTTTCTATGAGCTGCTCAATATTCATCACGTGTGCCAATGCCTTACGGGTATTGACATCTTGAAATTTCTCTAAACGCAAGTTGAACCCCATATAATCATACGAAAATAATGGAGGCGTGAAAGAGTTGAATTTTTCTAAAAAACTAGACCCTTCAGCCGTTAATTCTTGCACAAATTGCTGATTTGGAATACCATTCATGATGTCCAAACGTTCTCCTTTCAAGGCCGTTACTGCTGTGGTCAAGTCATTAATAGTTTCTATCGTAATGGTTTTTGGATAAGCCTCAAACCAGTGATTTGCATTTTTTACTTGGTGTCCCCACCAATCTTCTTTTAAAGATAAGGTAACACGCTGATCGGTTTGCCATTCATCTAAGCGGTAAGGGCCAGAACCCACTACTACTTCTCTTTGGAAAGTAGCGGAATTGTACCAATTTCCAAATTTGATCATCTCCGCATCATCTTCATATTGTGTTTTATTTAATGTCAACTCTTTGATGGTATAATCTTTTAGGATATTTTCAGGATCATACACAGACTGAGGAATAATGTATAAATCGGTAAAAGTTGATTCTGCAATATGATACGCATTGGTATATACCAATGTAAATTTCTTAGGATTTGCCTCATCTACAATTACATCCTCAATAACCTCAAAGTAAGGCTTTAAGGCTTCGCTATCTGTTTTAGGACATTTTAAAACTTTCAACGTAAAAATAACATCCTCTGCCGTAATAGGGGAACCATCATCCCATTTTGCCTCTTCTCTAATTTCTACAGTAGTTGTTACTTTACCATCCTCTTGTTTTTGAAAAACAGGACGTTCTTTTAGTAATACAGGTACTATTTCATTGGTTTTAAAATCAATATGAACCAAGGTCTGAAAAATATATTGGAAAATAATAGTTGCAGAATTATCAGAAGTGTTTAAAGGTGTTAGTTTTTGGGGGTCAGATAACCCATGATGAATCAGACAATCTTTACATCTTGTATCTAAGTCGGTGCAGGCTGTGCTAAAAGCTGTTGTTAAACACACGACCATTATCCATTTTAAATATTTGTTGATCATAGAACTATAGTGTTTTTATTGGAATGGATTAAGTGTTGCTCGTTCATTCCAGATGGTTCATTAATTTTGAAACATCCAAAAATAGTAAGAATTCATTGGTTGTCAAAAGTATTTAACGGGTTACTATACTGGATACTTGTTGCTGGATACTTGTTACGGGTTCTTA
>CAYLSF010000789.1:0-4096 GCA_964385675.1 uncultured Saprospiraceae bacterium | reverse complement strand
TACGGCTATATGTCCGTTTTTTGAATCGTATAATCAAAAAATAATTTCAAAATTTCAATTATGCTTATTTATGACCTTGTACTTAATTCAATTTACACACTATTTACATAAGACACAAATTCAAATTGTAAAAGCTAAATGTTAGAATCGTTCTAAATCATGGTTTTTAGTCAATATCTGCAACAAAAATTATTTTTAAAATTCATACTCACATTTAGTTTAAAGTAGGGTCATTCAACCAAACTTCCTTACCTTCGGTTTTATAGAAAACGTATATCAAATGGCTGAATTTTCAAAAGCAGAACTCGAACGCTATAGTCGGCATATTATCATTCCAGAATTTAATATCGAGGGACAACGTAAACTCAAAGCCGCAAAAGTATTAGTTGTGGGTTCTGGCGGTTTGGGAAGTCCGTTATTACTGTATTTAGCAGCAGCAGGTGTCGGTACGATTGGAATTATTGATTTTGATGTTGTGGATGATAGTAATTTGCAACGGCAAGTTTTGTATGATACAGATTCTATTGGTCAATATAAAGTAGAAGCTGCCAAAGAACGTTTATTGGGCTTAAATCCTCATATTTCTATTATTACACATAATACCGCACTTACTTCTGAAAATGCCTTAGAGATTATCAAAGACTATGATATAGTGGCAGATGGTACAGATAATTTCCCTACTCGTTATTTGGTAAATGACGCTTGTGTTCTATTGAATAAACCCAATGTATATGCCTCTATTTATCGTTTTGAGGGGCAGGTTTCTGTTTTTAATTATACAGATAGTGCTGGCAAAAAGTATCCACATTATCGGGATTTATTCCCAACGCCTCCGCCTCCTGAATTAGTCCCTAATTGTGCAGAAGGAGGGGTTTTAGGGGTTTTACCTGGTATTATCGGTAGCCTACAAGCCAATGAAGTTATCAAGGTGATTACAGGTATCGGTGAGCCGTTGGCAGGTCGTTTATTTATTTTTGATGCGTTGAGTTTTATTACCCGTACTTTAAAAATCCCTAAAAATCCTAACACCCCTAAAATTACGAAATTGATTGACTATCAACAGTTCTGCGGTATAGTTCCAGAAGAAAATAAGATTTCATCCATTAAAGAAATTACGGTGCAAGATTTTCATCAGTTACAAACTCAATCTGCTGATTTCCAACTAATAGATGTTCGGCAACCTTATGAATATGATATTGTACATTTGAATGGAGAATTGATTCCTTTAGCTTCCATTTTAGAGTATAAAGATAAAATTGCTACGGATAAACAGGTGATTATACATTGTAGAAGTGGTAAGCGTAGTGCGGATGCCATTCAGCAATTACAAGAAAATTTTGGGTTGAATAATTTATATAATTTGAAAGGTGGTATTTTAGCTTATGCTAGGGAAATTGATAATACTTTGCCGACCTATTAAAAAAATTTTGAAAGCCACAGATTAATACAGATTTCACAAATTAATCCTACTAATCTGTGGCTATACTATACATATATACAATGACTTACACAACTGCATTAAAAGAATTACAGGAAATCACGACGGAATTGGAAAATGAACAAGTTGGAATAGATGAACTTTCTTCTAAAATCAAAAGAGCAGCTGAATTAATTCAATTTTGTAAGGAAAAATTGCGAAATGTTGAAGGAGAAGTAGAGGATTTATTAGATAACAATAATTTGGGATAATAATTATTCCTTCTAGTTAGAGAAGGAATGAAAAGCAGAGAGTATTCGAGCCTACAACAGACTTTATACCTACTCTTTTTGTAAATCACGATTGCTTACTCTCTACTTTCATCTAAAGTGTCTAAATCATCTATGTTTATGAAAAGGTAACGTTTATTGTTATATTATTTCTCTCGTTTAAATTTCTTAGTCATTGGTTTTTCTGATAAATTTAAAAGTAAGAGGAGGGGGGAATTCTGCCTAATCAGTGAATTCCCTTCCTCTTAGATTTCAACCTAGGCAAATGAGTTGAAATAACCAGCAAAATAAACCCAATCTTTAGTTAATTATATAGCACTATAATTACTGTCATTTTTAATATATACACTCTATGCTTCGGATAAACCATTGGGCATTTCAATCTTGAATGTAGAACCTTTTCCAAATTCACTTTCTACCCAAATCTTTCCCTGATGCAACTGGACAAATTCTTTCACAACCACTAAACCCAATCCTGTTCCCATGATTTGCATCGCATTTTTAGCTCGATAAAAAGGTTGAAATAAATTGGATAATTCATCTTTTGGAATACCAATTCCAAAATCTTTAACCCAAATTTTCACCTCATCTGCTTCAAAAAAGAGTGTAACTTCTGGACTTTGCTTACCTTTTGAATATTTGTAGGCATTTGATAATAAATTGCTAATCACATGTCGCATTAGCGTATCATCCATATAAACATCATAAGGTTGCCCTTTGATATTTAATTGTGCAGCTCGTGTTTCCGCTACAAAATCTTCTCGCACAACGGATTTTGCGACTTCCACTAAATCCATATTACTCGGATGATAAGGCGTTTTGCCTGCATCTATTTTACCCAAAATCAGTAAGTCATCCATCATTTCGGTCAACTTTTCGACCTCAATTTGTATCCTATTAGAAATTTTACTTAATTTCTGATTGATTCTATCTTTAAAATTTACCCTTAACAAATCAAATAACTCCATGTTTGAGCGAATAACCGTCAAAGGTGTCCTAAATTGATGAGAAGCCATTGAAACAAACTGCGTTTTAAGTTCATTCAACTCTTTCTCTTTTTCAAAAGCCTTCTTCAATTCCAGTTGTGCTTGCTTCGTCGTGGTAATATCTCTAGTAGCCGTTTGAAGTGCTGAGAGTTTACCTTTTTCGTCTCGAATAGCTTTTGTGATGGTTTCTACCCATATATAGTGACCATCTTTATGCCTAGCTCTATAGCTCACCTTCGCAGAGTCTGCCCCGTTTAAGATTTTATAATGGCTTTCCTGTTGTATTCTTTCAATATCTTCAGGATGAAACCAATTATAAGAATCTTGATTGATGATTTCATCAGGTTCAAATCCAAACATTTCTTTTACTGAAGGCGATACATATACCGTTTTACCATCTACCTGATTAAGTGTGATAAGATCGGTCATATTTTCAGATATTAACCGATACTTCTCTTCACTTGCTCTTAATTTTCGCTTGGCTTCAATTCTATCGGTTACATCTCGCTCAGCAGTTAGGATAAATGTAATTTCGTCTTGCTCATTAAAAATAGGCTTCGCTAATAATTCAAAATGAACTTTCCCTATTTCAAATAACTCTCTAGTAATGATGATTGGTCCTACTGATTTTTCCTTGCGTTGCAAAATTGGATGGAAGACTTGAATCTTCATCAAATTTGCAAATTCCGTATCCATTTCATTCACCTCATAAAAATTACGTCCTACAAATTCCGCTGGCACCATTTCAAAATTTAAAATAGAAGGCGATACATATTTATAAACGCAATTTACATCGTACAAGACGACCAAATCATTACTATGCTCCGAAATTAACCGATAGCGTTGCTGACTTTCTTCCAACTCTTTATCGGTTTGCATTAATCGCTGCAAAGTGCTTTCTAATGCCGTTGTTCGCTCTGAAATTCGTTTTTCTAAATCATTATTCAGTCTTTGAACCGTTTTCTTGTCTTGAATAGGCTCTAAAATCAGTTCAACTGTATTTGGAACAACAATTCCTGCTTGTGACAATTTTATACTAAAAGCTAGAACTTCTCCATTTTTGTTAAAGAACGTACATTCTCTCTCTACCGACTTCTGCACACCTAATGAAAGAATTTCAAAAGCTGAATTAAAAACTTCATGGCAGTGTGGTGGTAAAATATCGAACACTGTCCAACCTTCATTGGACTTTTGAAAATCAAGAAAGGAACAAAAAGCTGAATTGGTGTAGATGATTTCATAATCAGAATTTATGGCAGCAATTCCGACAGGTAACAATTCGAGAAATTGTGAAGCGGTCTGATCTTGCTGTTTTGTGTTCTGCTTTATTATCATTATATGCTAACTCATCTTTTGTTGCTTGCTGATTGTGATTGCAAGATATAGCAACTTTTTATACAAAA
>CAYLSF010000788.1:0-4100 GCA_964385675.1 uncultured Saprospiraceae bacterium | reverse complement strand
CAAAGGAAACACGGGTCAAAATTGTTAGCCTTACCGGTCAATTGATGTTAGAAAAGAATACAAAAAAGAACTTTCTCGTACTGTATCTAGCTGATTTCCAGACCGGCCTATATTTGCTATTACTCAACATTGATGGCACCTCTCATCAGTTTAAGCTTCATATTGCTAATTGAATCAAGTCACGTCAGCAAGCTCTGGAATGTGGTGGGCGAAGAACTTCATTTTTTTTGCCATAGTCAATGTTGAAGTTTCAAGTGCCTCTTGACTAACTACCAAATGCCTAATGTTATCCTCGGATTGCATTGAAAGATACCTTTTGAAATTCGTCAAAATTTCTTTCCTGCTCCGCAAAATTTGTTCTTCAATCGTTTCTTCCACAAAGAAGATTCTGAAGTCGTAATGCGGTTTTACATGAAAATGACCCTTATCCTTACCAAAGCAGTCGAATTTCATTATTTCCGACCCGAAGGCCTCAAGAACTGCCGCCGGTCCCTTACCTATTTTGAGTTCCTTCCAATAAACGAGCAGTGCCAGGTTAGGCACAATTTGAATTCTTTCAAGATCTCGGCGTATAGGAGGATGGCTGTTGCTCTTTATACTCGGCTGGTTCAGAACTTTTCGCTTTACTTTCCGAAGAATAGTGAATAAAGTATTCATGATTTAGTTACTAATTGAACAAACAAACGTCAAATCAATAAAAACTAATACGCCTATTCAGCACACTTTACACTTTTATAATTTAATTTTAAATAAACCATTAACAATACAATTGATGTATTGTAAGTGTTAAAAAGTGTGGATTTACACTCCTCTTATTAAAGGCGTTTAGTTGTAATTTTACCATTACACTCCTCACTTTTTCAATACAACAAGATTAAATTTTAACCGTATAGTAAAAAATCAAATTACAACAAGGATCATTCTGAAAATTGGTTTTTGGGGTTTGTCTGCCGATAGGCAGGTTTGAGATTTGATTTATAGTCAAAGTATCAATTAAACCAGAAAATAAAAGACTTATGAAAGAACAACTCATGAAATACAGTTTTATCATATTATGTTGCTTATTTATAGCAAATGAAGCGACAAGTCAGTGTTTATCAGGCAACTGTGAAAACGGACGAGGGAAATATCGTTATCCTAGTGGAGCAATTTATTCGGGTGAATTTGCAGATGGAGAGATTCACGGAATTGGTGAATGTAGATATTCAGATGGTAGAAGATACATAGGCGAATGGGTACACCGCTACCCTGAAGGCAAGGGTATCATGCACTTAACAAATGGAACAAAATTAAAAGGCTATTGGAAAAAAGGAAGATTTTTAGGAGAAGATCCTGATAATCCAATTAAAGAAGAAGTAGCCGAAACTAATGAAGCAGGCGAAGAAATTCAAACGGGCTGTATCATGGGCGATTGTAAAAGTGGTATTGGTACTTACGTATATGCGGATGGCAGCAAGTATGAAGGTAAATTTCAAAATCATCGTTTTAATGGGGAAGGCACTTACTTTTATGCAGATGGTGCAAAATATGTAGGCGAATGGCGAAATAGTTACTATCACGGCGAGGGCGTGAAAACCATGACCGATAACACCGTTCAAGATGGTCTTTGGCAAAATGGGGAGTTTGTAGGTACAAAAGGCAGTATCAGCGAAAGTGGTTGTATTTCTGGCGATTGTAAAAATGGAGAAGGCACTTATGTTTTCAAAGATGGTAGCAAATATATTGGTGAATTTAAATTTGGAAATTTGACGGGGCATGGTATCTGTTATTATCCAAATGGTAACAAATATGTAGGAAATTGGAAAGATAGTAATTTTGATGGCTTAGGGGCTATGACTTTTGCAAATGGCATTGTAGTAAGCGGAATTTGGGAAGAGGGTGCATTTGTCGGAGAAACTGAGCCTGAAGGTGAAATCGCAGAAGTAAATCCTAAAAATGGATTTGATAAAGACGTAAAAGTTTGGGCTGTTATTGTAGGGGTTGCTAAATACAATCACATGCCTACCCTAAACTACACGGATGATGATGCTTACAGAATGTATGCTTTCTTGATGAGTCCTTCGGGTGGGGCCTTATCAGAAAATCAAGTTAAAATCTTGGTAGATGAAGATGCGACCCGCAGAAACATCATTCAAACGATGCAAAGCACCTATGCACAAGCAGACTCTAACGACGTTGTTTTACTCTATTTTTCGGGTCATGGCTTCAAAGGTGCATTTTTACCATTTGATTTTGATGGTTACAACAATAAATTATTCCATAAAGAAGTTAAGAATGTATTGAATACAACAGAGGCAAAATACAAGCTATGTATAGCAGACGCTTGTCACTCTGGAAGTTTAAATCAGTTCACCGCAAGAGGTGGTACAACTAAGAGTAGTGCAAATGCAGTAATTCGTTCTTACTATAAAGCATTTGAAGATATTAGAGGTGGTACAGCCTTATTATTATCTTCTAAAGCAGATGAAACATCTTTAGAATCTAGTGGATTGCGTCAAGGAATTTTTAGTCATTTCTTGATTAGAGGACTAAAAGGAGAAGCCGACAAAGATGTCAATAGAATTGTTACAATTACAGAATTGTACGATTATATCCATAAAAATGTACGAGCTTACACGGGTAATTTTCAAACACCTATCTTAGAGGGTGACTTTGATAAACGAATGCCTGTGGGTTCGGTAAGGAAATAAAGGGTTCTTGGACGGTGGACGAACTCCCGATAGCTATCGGGACCGCTTGACGGAAGAACCTTTGAAGATTAAGTTGAGTTTGTTTAGAAATAATGTTTATTACTGCCTGTAAGTCTTTGACTTACGGGCTTTTTTTATTGGGCATTTTGGACACAGAGAGCTCAGAGGAAACACAGAGATAAACGGAGTTTTTAATTGTACTTTTTTCTAAATTCTGCCATAACTTCTTCGTGTGGAAGTCCTTTTCCCTCTTCCATTTCTTTCAAAGATTGTTCTATTCTTTTAGTTGAATAAGTGGATAGGTTAGTTTCAAAATCAACTGCTTTAGCAGCTTGATATTGTAACCCTAATTCCAGTATTTTTTGCATCAACTCAATCAATTCTTCATCATTGATTGAGTTGATTTGCTGAATGAGTTGATGTTTTTTAGTTTGAATATCCATTTTATAAAATATAAAATTACCGACAAGTTCTCTTCAATTTCGCCCAACTTCTTTTACGAGCCTTTTCCAAATAATCCGAAACATCTTGATAGGTTTCAAATTCATCATGGTCGGCTAACATCATTTTTGTACCTGCTATGACTGCTTGATAGTAGGGATGTTTTACCGCTTGTTCCACTACTTGATGGCGAGCCGTAGTTAACCGCCCCTCTAAATATGCCACTATTTCCGTGTGTGGAATATTAATTAACTCAACTTCGCAGTTGGCTTGTTGATTCTGAAATGGATAGCTTGATAGATTTTCGTCCATCGTTCCATTCCAAATTGTATTTTCAATTTCTTCCTTGAATCGCATAATCTTTTTGTTATAACACCTTCCCTAGTGTTGAGATGAAGCGCAATTTTCTCTATTGACCACCGATTTTGATACCTTAACAAAAACGCTTTTGCTTGTAGCTTAGATAGATTTTTTGTTAAGGCAGCAAAGGCTATTGTTAGATTTTGCTCCAATAAATGTTTCTCTTCTACACTGTCTTCATATCTAATATTAGATATAACTTCTTCACTATAGTCAACAGCTTGAAGGTGTTGGTTTTGTTTTAAATTTTTCCAATGATCTCTAAGTACATTTTTAGCAATTGTCCAGATATATTGAATTTGTTCCGATGATTTTGAAGGTAACTTCTGTTTATACCGACAAAGTCTTAAAAATACATCTTGTGCTAAGTCTTTCGCTATTGCTTGATTCTTTATATTTCTATAAAAGAATGCTTGTAAATTACCAAACTGAGTTTGGTGAAGGTCTGAAATGACTTGATCGTAATTTAAAACCATTAGTTTTAATTTTGATACCAAGGTCACACCTTTCCTTTTAGGTGCTTTCCCTGAGTTTGTTAATAAATTTGAAATAGTTATCAATCATAATAGCGGGTGTTTGGTATAAAAAAAACTTTCTGATTAGTAGACT
>CAYLSF010000787.1:0-4104 GCA_964385675.1 uncultured Saprospiraceae bacterium | reverse complement strand
CCTTTATTCAATTTATATTAAAAATACAGCTATAATAAACTCACTTATCAAATTCTAATTTCCAAATAAAATCAGTCAGAATAGTATTCAAAACTATAGTCTTTTGGTCTATAGATGGTAATCCTTTGCCTTTATTGAAGCGGCTACTAGATGGTAATTTGGAAATTGAAATTTGATAATTTATTCAGCAATTTAAACTCAGATACTTGTTTGAAGAAATGTATTGAAATTATAAAATTCAATAGAGTTCTTTAGAAAAGTGTACTATCGCATTCCTAAATTTATGAAAACCAATCGCTACTTACGTTTAATGGGGTTAATTACAATTATTATTTTATCAACTTATGTAGAAATATTTACTAAATCCATCACAACAGAAAAAGGTGAAAATTATGCACTGTTTATTGCTATTGATGACTATGATGGAACGATTTGGTCAAAGCTAGATAATCCAGTAAATGATGCGAAAGCTTTGAGAAAATTATTAACTAAAAAATATGGTTTTTCGGAAGTAGAAACACTTTATAACGAAATAGCTACTCGAAAAAATATCATTGATAAAATAGATAAACTGACAAGCAGGTTAACGGAAAAAGACAATTTAATTATTTTTTATTCAGGTCATAGTACTATCATTAATGATAAAAGTCATTGGGTACCTCAAAATGCAAAATCGGAAGATAGATTTGACTTATTGGCAACAGCAGAGCTAGAAAGTGCCTTAGCTCGCTCAAAGAGCAAACATATCCTTCTATTAGTTGATGCCCTCTATAAGAATGAAGTTTTTAATAAAAGTTCTTTTACGATGAAAAATGATGGTTCCGATAATTATTATAATATGGTCGATGAATTGGTGTCTCGTCATTTTATTACTTCAGGAGGAAAAGAACCTACATTTAGAGAAGGAGAAATACATTCGGTATTTACTAAGTATTTACTTAAAATATTAGAGAGTAATAAACAAAAAATGATGGATGGTGGAGAATTATATAACAAATTAAAATTTTCTATTGCTGCGAATTCTCCTAATGCTGCTCAGTTTGCTCACATTCAAAATACAGGTCATGAAGGAGGACAGTTTTTATTTCGATTAAAAGAGAGCGAAGGATGTAAGCTTGAGGTTGTCCTTAAAGAAGGCTCAAAAATTAATTTTGAAACGGGCAAAGGTGTTTTAACAGCATCAAGTAATCAAAAAGATGTTACCTATCATTGGACACTCAATACAGAACCTCTTGAAGAATCTACTGCTCTTTTGAAAGTTTCTAAAGCAGGAAAATATATAGTGACAGCAACTTCTATCGATAATCAATGTAGTGCAGACGCAACCATAGAAGTGTCAATGGAAATACCCAAAGTTAACCTAACAATTATGGAAGGGGCGTCTGTGGAGTTTACTTACAAGGGAAAATTAAATGCAGACATCGGTAACTATAGTGGGAATATCCTTTTTGAATGGCGAAAAGATAATTTTATAGTCGGTAATACACAAAGTATAGATGTAACAGAATCAGGAACATATACTGTAATCATAAAGTTATCAGATGGACGAACATTAAATAGAGCGACAACAGAAGTAACAATAAATGAAAGAATTTATACCACTAAAATTGGAGATAATGTACGTCGTGTAGCTCGAAAGTTTTATGGAGACTCTGAAAAAGCGAGTTTAATTTATGCGGCTAATACACATGTAATAAAAGGTCAAATTCTGAAGGTAGGTACTCGTTTAGTAGTACCTGCTGAAGAAGAAACTCAAACCAATTTGGTTGTAGCCTATAAAGTAGGTGTAGATAATACTTTTAATCCTTTGGCACACCCTAATGCATTAAATGGCGGAATGATTACAGAAATCTTGAAAGAAGTCATTAATAAGATGGAACAACCTTCAACGTTGAATTATGGAGTCAATCGAGTGATTTCAGCAAAGACATACTACGGAGAAAACACATTAGGTATTCCTTTTATTAAGCGAAAGACAGATGAAAATTCTTTCTATTATTCACAGCCACTTCATCGCATATTAATGGTGCTTTTTAGTAAGCAGCGTAGTGAAATAATTGATCTTGATAAAACTATAGCCACACGCAAGAAAAAAAACAAATATGTAAAAGTTAAGATAGCAACGACTACAGGTTTTATTACAGATAAATTACAATCATTAGTGGAAAATCAATCTATATTAATTCGTCCTATGCGTTCGGCTGTTGATTGTTTTAAGGCATTAGCAGAGGGAACAGTAGATTTAGTAGCCATCCCTCAGATAGTAGGATTAGCAACATTAAATGAAGATGAGAATTTAAATCAAGGTGATTTTAAAATATTAGAAAAAGAATTGAGTGTAAATACGCTTCATGCCGTTATTTCTAAAAAACATCCACAAGCCTCAACTGTACTAACATTATTTAATAATGAATTAGAAAGACTTATGGCTTTAGGTATCGTAAACAAAATAATCGATAAGCATATTGATATAATTCAATCTCGTCCATAGTAAGCGGATATGACTTTTTTAAGTGGTTTATATTTAAAAGTTTAATTCAGTTCGTAATCAATGAAGATTCTTTTTTAGACTACGTATTATGGAGAAAGCATTGAATACAACAATGAATTTTAAGATTATTCTCAGAAGAAGATTAAGTTTTACGAATTGAAAAGATTTTTAAAAAGCCACTAACACACAAATTCGTGTATTAGTGGCTTTAAGATTTACAAAGTAACTAGTCAACTAATCACTATTCTGATAGCTATCGGGAAACTAATTACCATTATCCTTTTTCTTTTTTTTCTTAAATGGATTAAACTTATCCAATTTATCTTTCACCTTATCGGCTTCCTTTTTGAGTTTATCTTTAGCTTCCTTACCGACTTTATCCTCAATGGTTTTGTCAATTTTATCTTTGACATCCTTGCTGACTTTATCAGTCACTTCTTTACCAATTTTATCCTCTAACTCCTTTTGCTTTTTAGCAGCTTCTTCCTCCAACTTCTTTTTGAGCTTATCCGCTTCCGCTTTAGCTTTATCCTCCAATTCCTTCTTTTTCTTCTCTGCTTCGGCTTCCGCCTTAGCTTTCAGTTTATCCGCTTCCGCTTTTGCAGCATCTTCCAATTCTTGCTTCTTTTTAGCCAATTCTTCTTCTGCCTGCTTTTTGAGTTTTTCGGCTTCTTCTTTGGCTTTTGCTGCTGCGGCATCTTCTAAAGAAGTATCTTCACCTGAAATACTCGCTAACTTGACATTAAACTTAGGGTCAGCTACTTTTCCTGTAAGAAGGACGTTTAGATTAATATTTTCGCCTTGAGCGATATTTAATCCTAACTTTTTGGCTTGACTACCTAATAATTTTAAGCCCGTATTTGCTGCGGCCGTTACGGAGCTTTTATCCAATAACTTACGAGGAACTTTCATTTTAATCACATAGTCGATGTCTTGTGCAATACTATGATTTCCACCGATATTCATTTCTACCCCTTTGAATTTGACATCAAATGGCTTCACCTCTACTTTTCCATCTTTGATTTCAAACCAATTTTTAGTGTTTTTTAACTCAAAAGGATTGATATCTTTTAACGCTAGTTTTTCAGAAAGCTTGGATAAGGTTTCGTTGCCTTTGATTAATGTTTCAATTGTCTCTAAGAACCCTGTACTATTTAAAGAATTGAAATCAGGCATCATATCTTTTCCTAAAGTACCCGATAAGGTGAAATCTGAGTTAACTGTACCAAAGATATATTTTGCTACAGGTACAATCAATTCCAAAGATTCTAATTTTTGAAATGCCTTTTGGACATCAATTTTCTTGACATCGTAGCCAAAATCAAACGCAGGTTTTGCTTCGTCCTGTGTGTTATAAGAGCCGTTGAATTTTAAAGAACCACCAAACGCATTGGATTTGATGTCATTCAAAGCCACTTTATTATCCTTTACAATAAGATTTCCAGAAATATTATTCAAATTAATATCTTCATATAAAACCTTTCCTACATTCGCATTGATGTTAAATTCAAAATCATCAGGTACTAAAATCGGTTCAAGGTTTTCAGTAGAAGCGGGTTGACCAACCGTAGGTGGTGTTGAGGTTTCAGTCGGTGGGGTAGGGGCAGCCGCCA
>CAYLSF010000786.1:0-4104 GCA_964385675.1 uncultured Saprospiraceae bacterium | reverse complement strand
GTAGGCGTAGAACAATCGCCGAACCAACGGGATGTTGTGCAGTATATAGAATATGATGAATTTGGGCGAGCTAAAAAATCTTATCTCCCTTACACTAATCCAACAAATGGAGGAGACTTTAGAACCAATGCCGCTTTTCAACAAAGTGGTTTTTATGGAGCGTTAAATGAGCAATATCCGTATAGTGAAAGTCGATTTGATAACTCCCCCCTCAATAGAGTGGTCGAACAAGGAGCACCCGGTGCTGCATGGCAATTAGGTGGAGCTACCGTTTACACCGAATTGGGTACAAATACAACGGGAGAAGTCAAAAACTTTGGTACGTACAATACCAATATCTACTATCCACCCAATAGTTTATTAAAAACTATGGTATCTGATGAACATAATATTCCTACCATCACCTACACCGATAAACTCGGTAGAGTGGTTTGCACCAAACGGGTACATGATAAAACAGGGCCAATCCCTGCGGTGATTACCTACACCGTCTATGATGAATTTGGAAATGTAACCAAAGTGATTCCTCCAGAAGCGAATGAGCAGCTAGGGAGTAGCATCAATACGGCGGCGGTATCAGAACTCATTTATGAATATCGGTACGATGACCGTCATCGCTTAATTGAAAAGAAAGTGCCTGGAGCAGAAGCGATTTTAATGGTTTATGATGACCTAGATAGAGTCGTACTCACACAAGATGGTAATCAACGCCAAAGTAATCAGTGGACTTATACCAAATATGATAGATTGAGTCGTCCGATTACAACAGGGTTATACACTTGGAGCGTACAAGGGCAACAGCAACCACAGCCTACTTTTAGTCCTGCCAATACTTCTCAATCTACAGGGGGGGATATACCGCCAACTTCTGCTTTTCAAGGTATATTTGGCTATGCCCTCTATGAAACCCTTAATCATGGTACAGATACCTACACCAATGTCGCATTTCCAGCAACGAATACGACCCCTTTATCCTATTCCTATTACGATGACTATGCGTTTTTACCCAGTACTAAAAACTATCTCCCAATTGCAGAATTAGGACTAGATGCCAATGATAAATATGACATTATTCATGGTCAACTAACAGGGTCAAAAGTCAACGTATTAGGCACGAGTACATGGCTATTCACCACCACCTATTATGATAAAAAAGGACGAGTGATACAAACCATAGGGGATAATCACTTAGGCGGCTATGATAGAACTTCTACGGAATATGATTGGTCAGGAAAAGCCTTAAAATCCTTGCATCAACATCACAATGGAAGTGAACTGATGGAGATACGCAATGAAATGGCGTATGACCATGCAGGGCGATTACTCAATACCTCACATAAAATAGGGGAACAGGAAAAAATCCAAATCGTAGCTCACCGTTATGATGATAGAGGACAATTAATAGAAAAGCGACTACATTCTACCAATGAAGGAGATAATTTTCTTCAAAATGTAGATTATCGCTACAACATTAGAGGATGGCTAACGGATATTAATGATATAAATTTTGGTGGACTCACCCAAGCGGAATTGGCAGCAGAGGTAACACAGGGCTTGGTGACGAATATTCAAAATCAGAAAATGAATGTAAAATTAGACGTTGCTAAACTCAATAATGAAGAATATGAAAAGATTAAGGTTCAAGATGAAGCGGAATATATCAAGCAATCAGGTATAGAACAACGGGATAAAACAGAAGATATAAAGCTAACAGAAACTCAACAAACCGCAACCGCTCTAAATGACCAACTCTCTTTAGATTATAGCAATAAAACAATAGATAAATCGAATATTAAGCAAGCTTTATCAGATTTAGAAACGGATTTAATCCAACAACTTGGTAATTTAGGGGTTACTGATGCAGAGGCTAAAGATGTCGTGGTACAACATGTGGCAGATTACTACAGAGACACATGGTTACGCACCGTAGCGAATGATGATGATGATGACCTCTTTGCCATCCACTTTGATTACAATACAGCGAATACCTTTTTAAATGCTCCTGCTCAATTTAACGGTAATATCTCGGCTATTCAATGGCACGTAAGAGGTAAGAACATACAAGAATATGGTTTTCAGTATGATAATTTAAATCGCTTAACTCAAGCAACCTATGGCGAAAAGGTAAATGGACAATACAGCACCTTTAAAGCGAATGGCTATAATATGTCTGCCTCCTATGATTTAAATGGAAATATTCAAACCTTACAAAGACGTGGTGCAACGGCACTCAATGGTGATAAAGAAGCGGTTTCTTTTGGGGTCATTGATAATTTAAGTTATACCTATCATAATAATAGCAATCAACTAAAAGCCGTAGCAGATGCTGGAGCAAATAATATTCTCAATGACTTAAAAGGATTCAAGGATGGTAATACTGCCAATACCGATTACATTTATGATGCCAACGGTAATATGATAGAGGATAAGAATAAGGGGATTGTCATTGAGTATAATCATCTAAATTTACCGAATAAAGTTACCTTTAATAATGGTAATGAAATCGTTTGGATATATGATGCTGCAGGGATTAAACTCACTAAAAGAACCACGGATAATGAAGGAAATATCAATACCAAACAATATGCGGGAGGCTTTGAGTATTATAATGATGAACTGGAAGCGATTTATTTTAGTGAGGGTCGTGTCGCTTATTTAGGAGAAGGTGAATATAGATATGAATATTCTTTAAAAGACCATTTGGGTAATACTCGGGTTACTTTTGCGGATGTAAATAATGATGGTCGAGTGGAAGAAGGAGAGATTTTGCAGGAAGAGCATTATTATCCATTTGGGCTTAGGATGGAAGGGTATGGTCGATTGGTGCAGGGTCTGGAGAATCATTATAATTATAATGGTAAGGAATTGAATGCGGACTTTGATTTGGATTGGTTGGATTATGGTGCGAGGTGGTATGATGCTAGTATTGCTAGGTGGTCGGCTGTTGACCCTCTGGCTGAGAAGTATTACGGGATGAGTCCTTATAATTATGTGGCGAATAATCCTTTGAAGTTTATTGATCCAGATGGTAGATATGTAGAATATGCGGATAAGGCAACTCAGGAAAAGGTAAAAGAGGCAGCTAAAACCAACAAAAAGTTTAGAAAAGCATTAAAAAAGTGGGAGAAAAGTAAAGATATTACTATTAAATTCAATTTTGAAGGAGAAAATCTCAAACAAGCTACAAAAGATAAATTTGGGTTAACTGAGAAGGAGACAAAAGGTTTTGTTAGCAAGAATAATGATAAAGAAAATACTTATAATATTTTCTTCACAGTTGATGAAAATACAGATAAAGGACCAACAGGTCAATCAAAGTCTCATGAAGTACTTGAAGAAGCATTTCACCTAGATGATGCACTAGGAGGAGAGGAGTTTGGAGGTCAAAATAAAGATGCGTTTTCTTTTTCAGAAAAAGGTGTTTTGAGTAATAATGATAAAACTACTACGGAAACAGATGCTTGGATATTTATTGCCGATAACACTAAAAATATCCCTAAAACAACAGAAGTTAGTTTTAAAGATGGAACAAAGATAACAACGAGCAAAACACTTATGCAACAAATTAAAAACTCAAAGAGTGTTAAAGATCAATCAAAAAGACAAAAGTTTGTAAGAAATTTATTATTCAATGGTTATTTTATTAATGGTATTGGTACATCACCTAAAATTCCTGGAGAGAAAATTAAAATGCCTGATACTTTTGTAAAAGGACCTTATAATGGATATTAACAAATAATTGATCAATATTCAATTGAATTATTTCACTATAAAAGCTACAACACTTGAAAGTAATTAGTGTTAAATTGAGCAGTCTTATTGGATTTATTTTAACTACTTTCAAGTGCTATAGCTTTTAGATAAACTTATTTAATAAATTTGAAATCTAATATTTTATGTTATTTGATTATTGGGGTTTTAACTTTTAAATGTTATTGCGTAAATGGACAAAAAGCAATAAATAGTTGTCCTTCTTTTTTTATTTTAGAACTAGAGTTGAAAGAAGGAGAAAAGTTTAGAAATTATTGCGAAGATACTGTATTGACAAGTTATGCGATTGGTTTAAAAGATAAATATATTCAATGGAGACTTTACTATCAAACA
>CAYLSF010000785.1:0-4108 GCA_964385675.1 uncultured Saprospiraceae bacterium | reverse complement strand
TGGATGATTGACAGGCTAATATTACTAAAGATATAAAGATTAAGAACTTTAATAGATTCATTTTTTATCTAATTGAGTTAAAAGATATTCGTTGTGCTTCCCAACTTCCCAACCACTTTTAGCTAAATGTTTTTCCGCAAATTCTATAGATTTAGCTTCTAATGGCGTTCCAAAAGTATCATTCCATCGATTGAGAAAACCAAAAAGAGCAACGGTTGCGCCTAATTCTACGATTTGGTTTTCTGTAAAGTGTTTTCTTAGTTCTACAAAATGTTCGTCTGTTACCGCATTTGGAACACATCCTGCTGCAAATCCAAATCGTAAAGCGGCACGTTCTGCTTCATCAAATAATGGACTGGTTTCAAATTCCCATACGGCTTCTATTTTTTCAATAGATGCTCCATTATTATTTGCTTCTTTGATGGTATGTGCTTGACAGTATCGGCAGCCTGAAGCATTACTGGAAACATGAGCAACTAAATTTTTTAAATATAACGGAACGCTATCTTTTCGCTTTAGATTTTGAAGCGTCCATTTCATATTGTTGAATGCCATTTTAATCCCTTGAAATGGACTAATTACACCAGCTTTACCAATAATATTAGCAGTCAATGTGGCAAAACTACTCGTGATACCTGGATTTCTACCCATGATTTTTATGGAGTTAGGGATAAATCCCATATTGCGTTTAGCTGCATCAAATAATAACTGCAGATGTGGAAAACTAGATGTATCCTTTGGTTCTAATTTGGACATAAGTTATTTAACTTAAAGATGAATGGTATAATATTCACAAAATAGGATTTACTTTTTAGTCATCAAAATTTGTATTTGTATATCCATTTTAGAGTTTTTGAGCTTTTACTTAATTATGTCTTACGGATGACGTAAATTTGCTTCATACTAAAAGTGCTAAATTCTTTAAATTACTCAGACGCATTCTAATTATCTAATTAAGCTAATTCATTGAACTTATAAGCAAGGTGCTATTAGTATTACCTTTGCTTTTTTAAATCCAAAATCGTATGCGTGTATATTTCGATAATGCGGCTACAACGCCGATAAGCGATGCAGTCATTGAAGTAATGACAAATTGCTTAAAACATCATTACGGTAATCCTTCCTCTATTCATGCAGATGGACGTAAAGTACGAACTGAAATAGAAAAGGCTCGAAAAACGATTGCTAACCATTTAAATGCCTCTATAGGAGAGATATTTTTTACATCAGGTGGTACGGAGTCTAATAATATGGCATTGAAATGTGCAGTAAGAGATTTGGGCGTTGAGCGAATTATTACTTCTCCTGTTGAGCATCATTGTATTTTACATACAGTAGAAAATATAGAACATCATCAGCAAATTCAATTGGATTTTGTGGAAATAGATGAAAGGGGGCGAGTGAATTATGAGGATTTAGAAAAATTACTACAATCTAGCGATAAGAAAACTATCGTCTCTTTGATGCACGCTAATAATGAAATTGGTACGGTATCCGATATGACAAGAATATCAACTTTATGTAAAACATACAATGCTTTATATCATTCTGATACCATACAAACTATGGGGCATTTTCCAATAGATGTGAATGCAGTTGATATTGATTTTTTATCGGGTTCTGCTCATAAGTTTCATGGACCAAAAGGAGTAGGGTTTATCTATATCAATGGAGATCGTCAGCTAAAGCCTATGATAGATGGAGGTGCACAAGAACGCAATATGCGAGCGGGTACAGAGAATGTATATGGTATCGTAGGATTAGCTAAGGCATTTGATTTGGCGTGTGTGGAAATGGAAGAACGTCATCATCATATTGAATCTGTTCGCGCTTATCTGATGGAACAGTTGCAAATGAATTTTGATGATATTCAGTTTAATGGAGATTTTGATGGAAATTATCTATATACGGTATTGAGTGTTTCTTTTCCACCTTCACCAAAAAATGAGGTGCTAATGTTTAGCATTGATATTCATGGTATTAGTGCATCGGGCGGAAGTGCGTGTAGTAGTGGGGTAGAGTCACGTTCTCATGTATTGAATGCTATCAACTCCCCTTTAGATAGAAAAACAATACGTTTCTCTTTTTCTCATTATAACACAAAAGAGGAAGTTGATTATTTAATTGAAAAATTGAAAACAATCCTTCCAGTAAAAGAAATGGTTGCGACTGTTTAGTGATTGATCGTCGGACGCTTTTAAAGCGTCCGACGATTAAAGCTAAAACCAAGCCTTTCGTCTTTCTTGTAAATTAGTAATTTCTCCAAAAAGACGAACATCCTCATTATGCCATTCTTCTACTAAGGAAGCGGCATCTCTAATAATACGAGAAGAACTACTTTTAGCTACAGAAATATATTCTTGCATGTAAGCCTCCTCTTTTTTGAAGAAGGTACGGAATAAATAATATAAGGCTTCAGGTACACTTTCTTTGATGGTAGCAATATTGCGCTGATGTTGGTTTGGGGTAATTTTATCATTTTTACCACCCTTATGAATATATCCTCTTACCGTAGAATCGCTATCATCTGTATTACGTAGCAACTCAATAAGCCATTTGCTTTGATTATAATATTTTTGAGATACTTTTTTAGGTGCATTATAACTCATTTCATAATCTAAATAAGTATCCCTACCATTGACTTGTATTCTATCCACATAATAGTAAGGTAAGGCAATATCATGTTTAAATTTAGATTTACAGGAGTTGAATGTTCTAATTGAAACCATTCCTCTTACCTCGTAGGCATAACATAAAGCATACATATAAAGATAAGTACTTAAATTTTTGGAAGGGTTCATGATGCTTGTTCCCCAAGAATATTGACTTTGATGGTAGTGTGTATAGATCAATCCTGTAGGTGTACTATCATATAAACCATAATGTGGACTAAAGTGATAATACATTCCTGTATTATTATCAATGACTAAAGGATCTAAAGCAACGGCACCAGAAAACCAATCTAAAAGATGATCATAAGGGTAAGAAGTTTGGGCTTCAAGAATAACCTTTTTAACAATATTAGAATCATCTAATTCAGGTAAATTAATGGCTGTTGTTTCCCATCCAAATAAATTTGGATAATCTGCTCGTCCTAATAATTGTAACATTTGAACTAAATCTGAGGGCATTTCTTTTCCCCATAATTGTTTGAATGTATCTGTTGGGATAGAATGATTGGCATGCTTAATAGCTCCAATTTTATCGAGAAAGGTAGATAATCCTTTTTCAATAAATTCAGAAGGTTTCGTTGATTTAAAAAGGGAGTCAAGAGCTTCTCTTGAACTTGGAAAACCATGACGATTAACAAGGGTTCCGTTTTTTAAAAAATACTTAGTTCCCTCTTCTCCTCTTTGATTAGCATTGCGTTCGATCTTCCAAATTATGTTATTTTTGGTAGGAGGGAAATATTCACGAGTCGATTTTTCACTCTTGTAATACCTTACAATACCTGACATTCTATTATTAGCATAATTTCCTTCTTGTGCTACAGTACCATCAGGATGAAAACGTTTGAATTTTCCATGAAGTAATCCTCTACTGTTGTAGGTAAATTCAGCACATTTTTGACCTTTTAAATTATATCGAATAGAAATACCGCTTATATATTGGTGTGTGGTATCGTTGTACGCTCCAACTACCCATTCAGCACTATAACTATTATAGTGTGCAGCCATGGGGACACCTTCTGGTCTAGTTACAAATTCTTGTCCTTGTCGGTTAAAATATTGGTAGCTAACGGCTTTACCATTGTCAAATTGAGTGACTACCTTCCAAAATTTATAATTTAAATTGGGTGGAAAAGAAATTGTAGAATAATTGCGACTACGATTAACTGTACGGACGCCATGTAATTTTCCACTTCGATAAAGTCCTTCTTCAGCTATTTCACCATTTTGATGGAATACTTGGAATGCTCCATCTTGTTTTCCATTGACAAATTGATACTCTCCTACTTTATTTCCTCTTTGATTCCAATATGTCCATTTACCATGTTTTAGGGTGAATCTAGTATCTCCTTGTTCCCATTGTTTAGTAGTTCTATTCCAGTTAGCATTATTTGGAACTTGTCTAGGACGACTTGGTCTTCTGATTGACATATATGGTT
>CAYLSF010000784.1:0-4117 GCA_964385675.1 uncultured Saprospiraceae bacterium | reverse complement strand
CCTTTAGAAGCCTTAAATCTAACAGGAAAATATGGAAGAGTCGATCTAAAGTCCATCCGTCAATACTACCAAGAACTAGAAAAAGCACAAAACCTCAATCTCTCCGCTAAAGTCCTAATCGTAGGCAAAGGCGATGTAGGTAAAACCTCTTTTAAAAATAAACTACTGAATCCTAATGCCGCACTAGATAAAGAAGAAAAAAGTACACATGCCATTGATATCAAAACTTGGACAATCCCATATCAACAAAATAAACAAGTATTAGAATTAGCCGTCAATATTTGGGATTTTGGAGGACAGCAAGTGTATTATGCAACGCATCAGTTTTTTTTGACACATCGGTCGGTTTATGTACTCCTTTGGAATGCTCGAACGGATGATAATAAAGATGAAGAATTTTTATATTGGTTGAATACCATTCAATCTTTAGGTGGGGAGAGTCCTATTGTTGTGGTACAGAATAAAATAGATGAACGACAAACGACCATTGATGAATATAATCTTCGGCAACGCTATCCAAATATTAAAGCCTTTTATTCCATCAGTTGTAAAACAGGCGAAGGAATAACCGAACTCTCTAATGCTTTGCAACAAATCATTGGGGAATTAGACCATGTAGGAGAAGTGATTCCGCAGTCTTGGAAAAATATTAAAGAAAAGGTAAAAGATTACCCAAAACCAACGATAACCTATGAACGATTTGAAGAATGGTGTGAAGAGGAGGGGATAGAATTACCTGATGGGGCTAGTGTTTTATCGGCTTATTTACATGATTTGGGGGTATTGCTGCATTTTAAGGATAATCCTTATTTAATGAATACGGTGATTTTACAACCCAATTGGGGAACGGAGGCGTTGTATCTCTTTTTAAATGATAAAAAAGTTATCGAACAGCAAGGACGCTTTGATATGGACGATGTGAAGCGGATTTGGAATACTAAAGCCTACCCTGTATATCGCCATAGCTTTTTGATAGAATTAATGAAGCGATTTGAATTGTGCTTTCCTTTACAAACGATGCATGACACTTACATCGCTCCTGAATTATTACCGACTTCACCACCTGCTACGGTCAATACGTTTCGAGACCAAACGAGACAAATACCCACCCTACATTTTAAATTGGATTATGGGGAATTTATACCAAAAGGTTTAATTACTCGGTTTTTATGCCGAAACTATGAAAATAGTACCGCCTATTGGCGAAATGGTGTCTTGCTACAAATAGAAGGTACAACCGTCTTAGTTGAGCAACAACGCCGAACGATTGATTTAAAATTGATTGGTGGAGCAAAAAAGGAGGTGTTGAATATTTTGCGTTGGGAGTTTAAAAGTTTACATGCAAATTTATCCAATTTGCAATTGGAGGAAAAGGTCGCTTGTATTTGTTCAACTTGTCAAAAAGGAAATCCTTATTTTTATAAATATAGTCGCTTAAAAAAGCGATTACAAAAAAATAAAAGGACGGTAGAATGTCAGCATAGCGAGGATGATGTTTCTATTTTGAAACTATTGGAAGGGATTGCAGCATCACTAGATAAAATAAAGGAATTTATTATCAGCAGTAAATTAGAAGAGGCTTTACAATTGTTACATCAACACTGCTCGGATCGACAACAAGATGATAAAATTATCAATAGCATTTATTTACAATCCTCTCGATTTCAATCAAATGAAATGGGATATGCGAATGGTACAATTGAAAAAACGGTTTATGATGCAGAGCGATTGAGGATTACACGGTCTTTATTGAGGATTTTGAAGCAGTTGTAATAAGGGCTGCCAAACCTATAAGGTTTCTAAAACCTTATAGGTTTAAAAGATAGATATTTATTACTCTTATACCTCTCCTCCCCAATACTCAAATAACCGCTCAATCGCCAATCCAACCTTTTCCGCAGAAGGCAACATCGTCTGCTCCAAAGTAGAATTAAGCGGAATAGCTGGCATACTTTCTGACCCTATCGTACAAACAGGGGCATCCAAATATCTAAAACAATTTTCTTGAATCGTACCCGCTAGACTTAACGCAAAAGAATTACTTTTCGGTTCTTCGGTCAGTACAATACAACGATGCGTTTTTTTGACGGACTCAAAAATAGTAGCGTTATCAATTGGATTTAAAGTTCTTAAATCTATAATTTCGATTTGCCCTTGATAACTTTTAGCAGCATTTAATGCCCAATGAACACCCATGCCATAAGTAACAATAGTTAACGCCTTATCTTGCTTAATCACTTCAGGAGCGGCTGCTAAGACGACGTTTGCTTTTCCAAGGGGTAAGATATAATCTTCGCTAGGTTCTATAGTTTTTGCTGCTGCAGTACCAGGGACTTTTGACCAATATAAACCTTTATGCTCAAAAATAACCACAGGATTTGGATCATGGTAAGCGGCTTTCATTAAGCCTTTTAAATCTGCACCATTACTAGGATACGCAATTTTTACCCCTCTGATATTAGCGACAATCGTTTCCACACTAGAAGAATGATAGGGTCCACCACTGCCATACGCACCGATAGGCACTCTTAAAATCATACTTACCGCCCACTTTCCGTTGGATAAATAGTAAGAACGACTCGCTTCTGTAAACAACTGATTGAGTCCGGGCCAGATATAATCTGCAAATTGCACTTCTACAATCGGTTTCAAACCAACAGCAGACATCCCTACTGTAGAACCCACAATAAAAGCTTCTTGAATCGCCGTATTAAACACTCGATTGTCTCCGAATTTTTCAGCTAAGGTAGCTGCTTCTCTAAATACACCACCTAGTCTTTGTCCTACATCTTGTCCGTATAGCAAACATTCTTTATTGTTACGCATGAGTTCTTCTACGGCATGTAAAGCACAATCCACCATAACGCATTTTTGTCCGTTTTTGGGGGTGCGATTGCCTATTTCTTCTACAATAGACGTATGGGCATAGTCATGGGTAAATAAATCTTCAGGAGAAGGGTCTTCGGCTTTTAAGGCTCGTTGTAAGTCCTTTTGAACCGTTTGAAAGGCTTCTTGCTCTATGTTGTTAATTTGTGTTTTTGTTAGTCCTGTATCCAATAATTGATACTTTAAAATAGGGTAGGGGTCGTTTAATTTATGTAGTTCCAAATCATCTCGATACCATTCCATACGAACGCCGGAAGTATGATGATTTAAAAGGGGAACAGTTGCTCGAATCAAGAAAGGACGTCTTTCTTTACGTATTTTTTTGATGACCCACCGAAGCGTTGTATAACATGCTGAAAAATCGCTACCGTCAATGGTAATGGCTTCTAAACCATGAAAACCAGCAGCGTACTCAGCAGCATTTTGGGCTCGGGTTTCTTCTGCACTCGCTGAAATATCCCAACCATTATCTTGCACCAAAAATAAAATTGGAAATTGCTTCAAGGCTGCCATCTGGAACGCTTCTGCTACTTCACCTTCTGTAACAGAAGCATCTCCGAGTGAACATAATACTAAGGGTTTATTATTGCCATATTCCTCACTCAATCCTAGTAATTCTTTATATTGAATACCCATTGCTGCTCCTGCTGCGGGTATAGCTTGCATTCCTGTGGCAGAAGACTGATGTGGTATTTTGGGCTTATCGGGTTCGTTTAGACTAGGGTGTGCATAGTAGGTTCTACCTCCAGAAAAGGGATCGTCTTTTTTAGCCAATAGTTGCAACATTAAGTCATAAGGTGTCATGCCGATACCTAATAACATCGCATCATCCCTGTAATAAGGATACGCATAGTCTTGTGGCAATAATTGTAAAGCAGCGGCTAGTTGTATGGCTTCATGCCCCCGAGAGGTCGCATGTACATATTTTGAAACAACTTTGAAATTTTCTTCATAGGTTTCTGCCATAGCTTTCGCTGTGGACATTAGCTTGAAAGCTTCAACTAAAGTGCCTTGATTTATTCTGGATTGAGTAGCTAGCATTTTTTTAGTATAATTTTTTGTAAAAATACAGATATTTATAGTTTAAATCCATTGGTTTAAATTTATTGGTGTTATATTCTGTTTTTTAACTTTTTTGAAGATTAAATTGCTTTACCTTTTGGTTTTAATACTATAGTTTAGTGATTTTTTCTAAAAAACGAACTTCACGAAATGAGAGTGGTAGTTTGAA
>CAYLSF010000783.1:0-4131 GCA_964385675.1 uncultured Saprospiraceae bacterium | reverse complement strand
TAAAAGTAAAATCAGCCTGAAATTATTTAATAGATATTATTGTCCTATTACTTAAGTTCAAATAATTGGGCTTATGGTTAATGTCGATTATTTATTAAATGTATTTTTTACGTTAAAAAATTCATATTATGTACTTATCAGTGTGATTTTTTATTTATGGCAAGTGTATTTTCATATATTTAATCAATTCCATACCCAACTTTTACTTTAAGTTTTAGATTCTTTTCTTCAATTTTAGGTAAAATGGAGTTGTAAACGTTGAGAAAATACATTTAATGCCTACTCCTATTATTCGCACAAAAGGTGGAAAGTTGATTTCCATTAACAAATCATTACTGCTATTCATTTTCTGGATATGTCTGCTAATGAATAGCTGTCAGCAAGATCAAAATTTTATGCAGAGGGATATACTGGATTCCTCTAATCTTACTCAGGATTCAAATGAGTTATATTCTGATCCATCACTCTTGATATTTGCTAACTCAGACTCCTTATTGTGGCAAAACGATTATGATGGAGCGATTAGTTCATTTGAAACAATATCTAAAAACAATAATAGCAGCACTTTGCAAAAGGCTTATGCTTATAAGCAGATGATTAGTGCCTTTTTTGCTAAAAAAGATACTACCAGTGCTAAATTATGGATGTCTGAATTTGACAAATTGGGTAGTATATTAAGTGATCCGCCGCCATGGTTTAGTGCATCTTCACTACATAATCACGGACGTTTATCATTTTGGAGGGAAGAAGAAAAAAGAGCCAATGCTTTATTGGATTCAGCTCAATTGATTTATGACAAAGCTACACCTGTCAATCATTTTAGAAAAGGGGCCTTCTTTTTTGATCTTCACAAAAGTTTCGAATTACATAAGAGTTCTGCTCGAGCAGATGACTTACTTGAGCTTGCATTTAAGGAGTTGAATGTTGTGAAGGGCTTCTTCCCACTGAAACTAAAAGTCCTTTATGAGCGATCGAGGCTTGATATTGAAAAAAAGACTTTTGAAGTAGGTTTGACGCGAATTACAACTGCATTACAATATCTGGAGGCAAAACAACAAACGAATTCCATCTTTTATGCTAAATGTTTGAGTAGAAAAGGTAGACTACTCATGCTTTCAGGTAGGCGTGTTGAAGCAGAGGAGGCTCATAATAAAGCTTACCTTCTTTGGAGAAACTGTTGCCCTTCCGATAGGACGGGACTAGCTATTGCAGAGGGATTAGCCTTTTTTTATTTTCAAAGTTTTCCGGCTGAAAAATTGGATCTGGATAAAATCAATTCTATTATCGATGCCATTGAAACTACTTTTGGTAATGACAGACTAGGTGTTATTTCAACATTAAGGATTCAGGCACAACTTTATTATGTTACCAAGCGGTTTTCTGAATGCATTGATGTAAATCAAAAACTATTAGATGACTCTCTCAAGAGTTATTTAAAGGATGTTAATATTGACCAGGCTTATTTTCAACTTATTGATTCGTATGCAGGTATAGGTAAATTTGATGCCTCTCGCTCTTATGGCATTAAACAGCTACAATTGTATACAAGCCTGAAAGATGCAGAATTAGGCTGGGAGGATATTTATATAGAGACCATCCGAAACAAGTGGTCAAGCTTTATAACCTATTACCAGTTGGGAAAAACCAGTTTGGCCAACTTTTTAGCAGATAAAAACGATAAAAAATTACTCGAAGAGGCAGTTCAACTCTTTCATATCAGTGATTCTATTGCAAAAATGCGATTAGAAGAAGCATCGGACAATCAAATTTCTAATGTTCTGACTTTAATCGACACGCTATACAATGAAGGAATGTCAGTTACAACAGCCTATTGGCGTTATCAGCAAAGCCAAGGTCAAAAAGAGCTTGACTGGGCCAATAAATTAATAGAAGGGACAAAAGCCAATATTTTGTATCGTGATGTCTTATTGCACAAGGCGGACTACATATCAAAAGATTTACTCAAAAAAGAGCGTTCTCTCAAAGCTGAAATAGCAGATTTAATAAAAAGTAATTCACCAGAATTGCCCAAAAAAGAAGAAGAATTACAGAACTTAATGAGTCACATCAAGCAGGAATATCCTACATATTATGAGGCCCTTCAAAAAGACAATCTGCCATCTATTGAAAGTATCCTGGGAGAACTTAGAAATAATAAGAGTTGTATTTTTCAGTTGTATAGTTCCAAAGAAGATGAATTTATTCTCTTTATACATCCGGATACCACCCTTTTCAAGAAAGTAGCTATAACTGATGAATTAAAAGATGCATTAGCTGTTGTTAAAAGTGAATTATATAAAGATATTTTAGTTGATAAAGCTAAGTTCTTAATTGCGAGCAACCTGATTTACAAATCATTTGTATTGCCATTTGAGGAATGGATGGATGGGACAGAAAAAATTAGTATAATTCCTTCTTTACGCACCAACTTCTTACCCTTTGAAACCTTAGTGACAAATGCGGCTGCTAATAACTGGGATTACAAGGATTTCCTAACCTATAAGTATGTTGTTGACTACTCACATTCGTACAAAAATTACCTGGAAAAAATTAAAAATGACTTCTCCTTTGATCGATCGACTAAGTTATTAGCCTTCGCTTTTGGAGTGGAAGAGAGACTCGATACAGTTCGTTCTCGTGGAGGCTTAGGTTCTTTACCCTTTTCAATAAGTGAATTAGATAGTATTGAGAAACAATTGGGAAAAAGAAGGATCAAACCATTTCTAGGTAAGAAAGCAACCAAACAAAACTTTCTTGTTGAGTTACAAAAGCAACATTATAATATTGTTCATCTTGCCATGCATGCAGAAAGCAGTGAACGCAATAGGTTTGATAATAAAATATATTTTAGAACCAATCAGGCTCATCAATATGATACTTTGTATGGATATCAGTTGATTCCTATAGAGTTAACATGTGATTTGGTGGTATTGAGTAGTTGTAAAACAGCGTCGGGAGCACTTAAAGCCGGGGAAGGCACCTATAGTTTGACACGCTCTTTTATGCAGGCCGGTGCTGATAGAGTGATATCTTCTTTATGGAAAATCGACGATACATTAACAGCAGAAATAATGGATATTTTTTATGAAAAAATAAATGAAGGACGCTCACCAGAGCATGCCCTTCATTTAGCTAAATTAGAATATTTAAAATCGGCTCAAAAGAGGGTGGATCTAAATCCTTCTAACTGGGGATTACTACTTTGTTTTTAACAAGGTAGATCAATAGTGTGTTACGATTGGCCGAAATAGTTTATGATTAAGGAATTTGTGTCGCTTGATAATCAATTCTATTACTTGTCCACTCTGTTAATGGATCAAAATATTCCTTTGCCGCTAATGGTCGTCTGTCAAAAGCATCCATTCTATCTCTTTCCCATTCTATCAGGAATACGGATTTGGTTAAGGCAATGCCAAGTATATTTTCTGAATAAATCGAATCGCGCACAGCTATTCCCACATTGTAGTCTTTTGACTCAATATAATTGACCCAATTGATGGCAATTCGTTCGTCTTCAAAAGCGTAGAATAGAGATCTGCCCGTCATTAGGGTGAATGGGATGAAAAAGTGATTGTTAAATTGGAAAATCATGTCACCTGCATTTTCAAGGGATAAGACAGAGAAGGTATCTCCACAATCTTTTTCACCATAAATGGCCGGGCCATTAATCGCAATATTAGTTTCTATTGAAGTGCAGACCAAACCACTAAAATGCTGGGTCATTGGTACAAATGGACCTGTAAAAGCATTATTTTTAATAGATCCATAGGAAAATATCTTTGGGATATGCAAGTAAGTGGCTTTAACTTGTACATTACTTGGCGATTGTAAATCTAAATTATTGTGTAAACTTGTTAGTGTTTCTTCAGCTGTGCCCTCACCAATATTACAAAAGTAGTTCAGTGTATGATTGTGCTGATTGGTATTATTTCTAAATTGAAACTCTGTAATCAAGTTGCAATTTGGATTTAATTTAGGATCCTGAATGACCCCTTCAAAATGCATTAGTTTATCCATAGAACATTTATTGAAAATGGTGCATGTTGGTTTAAAAGTATCTTTCTACTCATACATGTCGATTTTCAAAAAAGGTAAACGGATTCAGCCCCTATTTTTTTGAATTTTATTCAA
>CAYLSF010000782.1:0-4137 GCA_964385675.1 uncultured Saprospiraceae bacterium | reverse complement strand
AGTAATTATTAAAGATAATTTTGTTAGAAGGGCATTGGGTGTATTTAGTTAAAAAATGTAAGAGAGAGTCTCATTTAAATAATTTTGAAGGTATGAATTTAATAAATTCTTATGTTCAGATTATGTTAATGGAAAGCCTAGTCTTTCCTTATCAAACTTATTGATATGGATGTTGCCTTAGATTTGAAACAACAAGAAAGTAATCTGATAACAGCATGTATCAGAAAAGAGCGTTGGGCTCAGAAGAAACTCTATGAAACTTATTACGGTAAGATGATGGGGGTATGTCTGAGGTATGCCAACAATCATGAAGATGCCCGTGATATTTTACATGAAGGCTTTATAAAGGTGTATCGTAATTTGCATCGATACAAACCTGGAACGTCTTTAGGAGCGTGGATTCGTCGTATTATGATCAATACTTCTATTGATTATTATCGCAAAGCGATTAGACGTCGTACAGAAGATATTGAGCAGGCTCAGCATTATAGTTCGTCAGATGTTGATCCGATTTCGACATGTTCGGCTAAAGAGATTTTACAGTCCGTTCAAAAATTATCACCAGCATATAGAGCGGTATTCAATTTGTATGCAATAGAAGGATACTCTCATAGAGAGATTGCAGAGGAATTGGGTATTTCAGAAAGTACTTCTCGCTCTAATTTGGTAAAAGCAAGAGCCAAGCTAAAAATAATGCTTGCCTCTAAATATCCTAATTATGGCAAAAAATAGCTACTTGGATAAAATTGTTCGAGACAAGTTGGGGGACTATGAAGTAGCGTATAATGCACAGGATTGGACATTGCTAAATGCAATGATCAATGAAGGCGTTGTACCTACCGAAGAAGTCATGGATCAAGCAGCGAAAGATGCACTCGATACTTTTGAAGTAGCTTATGAACCTACGGATTGGGCATTGATGAATGAGGTTTTGGATGTCGATATGCCTGAAATTGTGGATGAAACTGCTAAATCGCAGTTAGATAGTTTTGAAACTCCCTACAATACCAATGATTGGGCAATAATGAACGCATTGCTAGATGCGGATATGCCTAATGTGATAGACTCAACAGCTAAATCACAGTTAGATAATTTTGAAATTCCTTATGATAGCTCTAATTGGGCAATCATGAGTGCTTTATTGGACAATGATGTTACATTTGATATTGATAAGTTAGCAAAAGATAACTTAGATGATTTTGAAGTTCCTTATGATGCTAAGGATTGGGCGGTAATGGAAGAGGAATTAGACAAAGTAGTCTCACCTAACTTAGATGACATTGCTAGACAGGAATTAGCTCATTATGAACCTACCAACATTAAACCTGAATGGGGTGTAATGGCAACGTTACTAGCGAGTTTAGAAGGGGATGTTATAGATAATGTAGCTAAAGATGCTTTACAAGACCAAACGGTTGAGTTCAATCCTACAGATTGGCACTTAATGAGCGATAAGCTAGATGATTTAGGGTTTACAGACGAAGTAGATACTCTTGCTCAACAAGCCTTACAACACAATGAAGTAACTTATCAGCCTAAGGATTGGGCAATGATGGAAGAGCAATTGAATATTGATAATCGTAATCGTAATCGATTATTGATGGCAAAAGGTGTTGAATTATTCTTAATGGTTTTTGCAATTTGGACTATTTTCTTATTTGTACCTTATGGTGACAATGAAGTAGATATTAATAGTGATACTCAAAACTTAAAACAGAGTCCCAATATAGAGCAACATCAACCCTTAAACACACCAGAAAGCGAAGAGGATAATTGGGATAACTCCGATCAGCCTATCGCTCAAAATGATATTCAAACTAATATTGATAACACTACTACTAATGACAATATAATAGAGGAAACTACCACTGCTAGAGTTTCAAATCATGTGGTGACTCCTCCAATTCAAAATGAATCTATACTCAATCAAAAGCGTGTAGTACAGAACACAAGTCCAAAATACAAAACCACTAAAGTAGATAATTTTAATTATGTTGATGGTAGTCGTAACCCTTACAGGTTTCCTTTTAAAAAAGGACAATTAGAAAAAAATCAACCCTTACCTAATGCTACTTTTGATAAATCTAAATTACCTTTTACAGAAAAGGAGTTATTAGAAGCCATTCAATTAGTTCAAGCCAATAAGAATGCTAAAAATCTTGACTTTTTGGATGGAAAGTTTGCGTACTTGCCTGAAGAGCGTCATTTAGATATGCCTTCTGATCATCATCCAAAATTTAAGTTACCTATTAATAGAATTGCTTTGCTAGCAGGAGGAGATTATCATCAGATTAATTCTCCCGTAGATGCTCCATTGAAAGAATCACAGCGAGGATATTCCTTTGGTATAAGAGTGGATTTTGAGATTAATGAAAAATGGGAGTTTGCAACAGGAATAATGATGGCAGAGTATTTTTATGCACATCGTACGTTAGAACCTCTTTCTCAAGCTGCTAATACTTTTACCCTTGTAGGTACAAACTCAGGAAAAGTAACTAATCTACAAATACCTATTCACGTACAATACAATGTATATGATAATTATCCATGGCGTGCTTATGCAATTGGTGGAGTTACTTCTCATTTTGTAGTAGATATTCATCAAAGTACAGGCGAAATGACTTTAGTGAATGTTGCCAATATTAGTACAAATAATGGTCAAATAGATCCTCGTAAGCAAAACGTAGAAGAATTAGGAATTTTTGAAGGTGGCAATATGGATAAAAATTTCTTTACAACCTTGGATGCAGGAGTTGGAATAGAAAGAAGAATTGATGAAAATTGGGGTGTTTTTGTACAACCTACTTATAGGGTTGGATTGAACCCTACAGGGAACGATCAAGATAGGATTAATACACTTTCTTTCTTAGTAGGTACACGATTATCACTATAGCGGTGAACGGTCGCTTCGCTTGATGGTGGATAGTGAACGGTTTTCGTAATGTCTGCGTATGAAATAGGTTGACAAAAAAGAGTTTACTTTGTACAAAAAGCAGAAACCAACACTGCTCTTTATCTTTAAAAAAGTTAAATAATTAAAACTAAAATTTGTGTAGAATGTACACTCATTTACTGTCTACGCATGAAATAAGTAGACAGTATCCAGTAAAAAGAGCAGACCTCCCAATCCCTCGCTGCTCTATTTTTAGTGTTTAATCAAGGTTACTGTATAGATTGTAATACATTTTGAACAATAGTGGTTAATTGCTCAACAGAAGGCTTTGGATAACGACCAAAGAATGCAATAGTAATGTGCGTTTGACCATAATTTTCAACAGCAGGTGTATTCAACACAAATGCTCTGCCGAGATAATTCCAATTACTAGAATCAGATAAATCAACGGTTTGATGTTGTAAACTTTCAGCTTTAGTACGAAAATTTGGATCACGACGTTCTTTTGTAATTTCAATGTGTAAATCCATTCGATCATCACCAACACGATGTTGTTGTGTAATGGCACTTTTGACTTGATGTAATACGCTATACAGTTTAGCGTCTTGATGTAGCAGCTTACTACGTCCTTCTTTACCGATGATTCGGTCTAAGGACTGAAATTCAATTGGTAATTTCATGTTATATGAATTTTGTTAGTTAAAAAAAGAAAACCATGTCATAACTATTTTAAGTCAAAGAAAAGTTCCATCCTTTTAAAATAATATAGGGACTACTTCAACTATTGAGGAGTAAATAACCAAACCTGCTTGATTGAAAAATGAGTATTACAAGGACGTTAAGAGTTGAATACTTTCAAATCACTTGATCTCCAAATTCAGTATCTAAAGTTTCTTAAAATTTTAGCTGGTATAGACTACTTTCTTTTATAGCATAAATTAGTAGGGTAAAATATGCCTATGATTGATGTTTTTATAAAAAGCAGGTCAATACTTAAGAAATGATTTCTTAGATTTAGATGAAATAATAATGCTAGATAGCTTAGGCTTTATGCTAAGTTGTTGTAGATTTTTATAAAAAACGAACTGATTTAAATAAGCCTCAATTACCGGTTGGTGTCTATTTAGCAGACGGTAGAAGATATTCCTCTTCATACTTTCCTCTTGGCAGACAGAGCTAGAAGGAGATCTATCTTCTGAATCGTTACAATTTTTGATTATCTCACAATAAACCGAAGGTTTAAG
>CAYLSF010000781.1:0-4139 GCA_964385675.1 uncultured Saprospiraceae bacterium | reverse complement strand
ATCAGATATTTAATAATTTTCATCGTATTTTTATGTTTTACAACGTATAAATACGTTGTATTTTATAAAAATACGTTTTATATTTGTAGTATCAATTTTAGTATTAGATAAAACTTCTATGAAAAAATTAACAAAGGCAGAAGAACAAGTCATGCAAGTTATTTGGGATTTAAAGAGTTGCATGGTTTCTGAGATTTTAGACCATTTGGGTGAACCCAAGCCTCCACATAGTACCATTTCGTCAGTAGTGCGAATTTTAGTCAAAAAAGAATTTGTGGGGTTCAAAGCTTATGGACGTACACATGTCTATCATCCATTGATTACCAAAGAAAATTATAGTAATCGTGCATTGAATAACTTTGCTCAGACCTACTTTGGTGGTTCCGTCAATCGCTTAGTTTCCTTTTTGGTCAAGGAAAATGATTTGGACTTAAAAGACATCGCTGAGCTGTTGGAACAATTGGATAAAACGGATAAAAAGTAATCTTATGGTACAATATCTTTTAGAAGTCAGTCTATGTTGGCTCGTAGCGTTTGGCTTATATCAATTGCTATTAAGTCAAGAAACCTTTTTCAGATTAAACCGGTGGTATCTATTGATCTCTTTAGGGTTAGGATTATGGTTACCCACTTTGAGTTTTACGACTTTTCAAACTACCGCTAGTGAATATACTTTCTATTACACATTGAATGAAGTAGTAGTCGGAGTAGATACACAGATTCAGGAGTCTAGTACAAGTTGGTGGTGGTATGTATATGGAATGGGTGTAGTTTTCTTTTTAGGGCGATTTATCAAAGATTTAGTAGCTATCATCCAATTGGCAAAACGAGCCGAAATTGAAAAGCATCCAACACATTACCATGTCGCCACAGCTACAACACATCCCCCTTTTTCCTTTTTTAAGTGGCTTTTTATGAGTCAGCAACCAAAATTAGATGCAACCGATGAGGCTCATATTATCAATCATGAAATCGCACATATTCAACAATGGCATAGTTTGGATATTCTAGCCATTGAGTTATTAACCATTATTTTTTGGTTTAATCCATTATTGCATTGGTATAAATCCGCTCTTAGAGAAGTCCATGAATATGAAGCTGATCAGGTGGTTACACAATCTATATCAACAAGAGAATATGGTTATTTATTGGTACGACAAACCGTTTCCAATCATGACCTTAGCATTACACATAATTTTAATCAATCACAATTAAAAAAACGAATACTTATGATGACTAAAAAAGAATCTCCGCAACACGCATTATTAAAATACTTACTTTCTGTACCAATTTTAGGATTAGTAATGTTTGTATTTTCATCTTTCGATACTTTGCCAACTACCGAATTATTTAATTTATCAAATCACATTAAAACCGAAACGAAAAATCAACCATTGACACTAAGTATAGATGAACCTATTACAAAGCCAGCACCACTCAAAAAGTCTGTATCAGCGTTAACAACGCTTGACTCTATTTATACCTTAGTAGATGAAATGCCACGCTTTCCAGGGTGTGAAGATGAAAAGGATAAAAGCAGTAGAACATTATGTTCTAATGGGAAATTATTAAAATGGGTCTATAAGACTATTAAATATCCTGAGGCCGCTAGAAAAAAAGGCGTAGAAGGTGTCGTAATCGTACAATTTGTTGTTAATAAAAGTGGTCAAGTTTTAAACCCTAAAATTCTCCGCTCTTTAGATGAAAGCTGTGATAAAGAAGTCATTAGAGTTATTAATGCTATGAAAGCTTTTAAATGGATTCCTGGAGTAGATAAAGGTAAAAAAGTAAATGTAAACTTTAAATTCCCTATCCGATTTAAATTAGCTGATGATGATAAAAAAGCAAAAGCAGAGGATGTAACCTTACCTTATTTTGCTGGCTGCGAAGACATCAAAGATGCAAAAGAGCGTAGAGATTGCTCCAATAAAGAACTATTCAAATTTATAATGGGTAATTTAAAATATCCCAAAGCTGCCAAAGAGGCAGGTAAAGAAGGTTTCGTAGTCGTTAGTTTTAAGGTGAATGATAAAGGACAAGTGATAGAACCATTTGAGTTTGCAAAAAAAGACGATAAGGTATTTCAAGATGCAGCCTTATCGGTTATGCAAAAAATGAAAGCGGTAAAATGGAGCCCTGGCATGAAGGATGGTAAACCGGTAACCGTAGAAATGAAATTACCGTTCAAATTTAAATTGCCAAAAGACGAAAAGAAAAAATAGGAGCTAAAGGGTAAATTTTAATATCAAATTTAAGTTTTAATCCAAGCCTTTTTTACGAAAGTGAAAAAGGCTTTATTGATTAATATCAATCATAAAATTCTGAAAATCAGACGGCTTAGTTTCATACTTTTTTCAAAATTTAAATCTAATAATCTCGTCAACCTTATTCCTTTTATTTAGTTTACATCATATTCGTTGAACGGTGAACCAGCTTTTGTTCAGTCGTTACTAGGCTTCACAAATGTTAGACCACCCTAATTTAGAAGATGTGCTGTATGTAGAAGAACATAATGTGGTGACGGTGGTGTATCTACTCCGAGAAGGAGGTCGTAATGGTCCTGTATTGGAACAAATGATTCCAGAATATCCCTATTCTTTCCTATTCGGGGCGGAAGATTTTCTTGTTGCTTTTCAAGAAAAATTAAGAGGAATGATGGTTAATGATAGCTTTGAATTCATCCTATCGGTAGATGAAGCTTATGGTCCCGCAGAATCTCACAACATTATAGATTTACCCAAATCACTATTTCAAAAGGAAGGTATTATTCCTACGCATCAACTCATCAAAGGCAGTCATATTAAATTGACGGATGATTTGGGGGAACCCCATCATGGGCTAATCATTGCTCAGAAAAAAGATGTAGTTACTGTGGATTTCAATCACCCTTTAGCTGGAAAAGACCTTTATTTTATTGGTAAAATTGTAGAAATCCGTAAGGCTACAACGCATGAAAGAGGGATAAAAGCCCCCGTTGAAAATGGCAAGTTGAGATGGTATAATTAGTGATTAGTGCAAATTTCGGGTTTATTTTCGATTCAATAAGTTAGTTTAAATTTCAATATATATTTTGTGAACCACAAAGTTAAATTCCTTGTGGTTCACAAAGTATATTCAAATACTCCTTTCTTACAATCCAAACATCAACCCTCCTCTAATTACTAAAGGGCTTGCATAAGGAGAGTTAAACGAATCATAAGTTAGATTATACAATACTTCAATACCTACGCCTAAACCTCTACCAAAGCTAGATGTGTAACCTCCTCCAACGAAAAAGCCTGTTCCATCCAATTCACTTTCTGACAAAATATTATCTAACTGATCCCTTAACTTAATGGTGTAGTCCAAATATTCAAATTCTGCAATCGCATAGATATTTTGAAATAATAAATGTTGTCCAAATACTCTACCTCCAACGGCGGATTGCGTGCTTCTGAGTCCAGAAAAAGGATTATCAAAGTCACTATAAAGGTAAGTAACGCCTACTCCCGCAATGAATTGTCGGGTAATTTTATATCCTACAGTAGGTGCAGCATTAATTTGCCATCCATTGGAATAGCCCAACCCTAAGTTACCTCCAAATACCAATCTATCTGTAATAGATTTTCCTTCTCGACTTCCATCGTAATCGTCTTCCTCACTTTCTTGTGCAATAGCTGTGACAGATATTGCAAGACTCACTAAAAATAAGAAGCTATATTGTAACCATTTTTTCATTATCCTAGTTATTTAGTTATTGAAATAAAATTCGTGTGTTGATAATCTTAATACAAAAATAACAAATTACGGACTCAGATTTGTCCGTTGCCTTTATGTTAATCAATAAATGACTTGAGTTTCATGACTTTTAACATAAAAAAGGCAGAGTAATATCATATATTTCAATAAAAGAGACGATTTTAAGTTTAAGCAAGTTGGTTTTTAACATTAAAAAATCACAGTCTTCCGATAGGATTTTTTAGAAAATCATCGCTTAAGCCATCAAATTTTTAGATATTTGCATAATTTTTCTCAAAACATTACATTTTTTTCGATATGAGTGTTTTGCTCATTCATTTAAAATCAAATAATGTACTTAATTATTTTTCAAAACATTTATAACTATCAACACCTACTGAGAGAACGACAGCTTTTGCTGT
>CAYLSF010000780.1:0-4142 GCA_964385675.1 uncultured Saprospiraceae bacterium | reverse complement strand
TTTTTATTTATCCACACTTTTTTGAATAAAAATTTTCCGTACTATTGTTTATTAAAGAGGATAATAAAATATTACCACAAGATAGAAAAGCACTTGCACTAAAAGAAGACACATACCTCGACACGATTAAAAATAATAATATAAGTAAATTAATTATCAGTGGTCAGCATCTTTTAAAAACCTTGGAAAATCTAGGAGATAATAGAAATTCTCTTTTAGGTGTAGATACTTTAAAATTGATATATACAAATCCTAATTTTGTTGATAGTGTGAAAGAACTAAATCGTTTGATGATAAAGAAGAGTTTTAAAGATAGAAGTTCTTTATCTAAACAGGTGCTTGATGAATTAAAAGAACATGTAATTATTGAATATGATAGTATAAACTTTTTATTTCCTGAAAAAATTATTTTGATGGATTTAGAAGATGGGAGAAAATGTGTTTTGTTGAAATCTATGGATTTGAGCAAAAGGACGATCTATATTTACAATTTGATTCAATCATTCAGAAAACAGAATACGATTGGTACAAAGAAAAACTTAACAGATATATGAAACACTCAACCTTAAACTAGATTCTCAAACTATTTTCATAAGAGACCAAGTATAGCAACATACACTTGGTCTTTTTTTTATCCATAAATTTGATAAAATTCATGATAAAGATCGATAGCAACCAAATAAAACAGATTTTAATCTTAACCGCTTTTTTTCTAGGAAGTTATTTTGGGTATCAATTTTTGATGAGTCAGGATACCACTGAAATAACCAAAAATAATGATGGGACAAATAATTCAACTGCCTATTATGGTGATAAAACTATAGAATGGATAATTCCTTTTAAAGAGGGTGGGGGAGGAGATACTTGGGCGAGGTTTAACGCTCCATTTTTCACTAAACACGTTTCAGGGAATCCTGTGGTAGTCGTGAATAATATTCCTGGTGGTGGTTCCATCAAAGGGGCAAACTTATTTGCAGAGCGGGTTAAACCCGATGGTCTGATGATTTTGGGAACATCTGGGACAACTCAAATGCCTTACTTACTAGACGACCCTAGAGTTCGATATGACTATGCAAAGTATAAGCCTATTATGGCATATCCCACAGGCGGTGTCGTCTATTGCTCACCAACTCTAGGTATTAAATCCGCTAAAGAATTAGACAAGATTAAAGACGTTCCGCTCAAATATGCTAGTCAAGGACCAACCTCATTAGATTTAGTACCTATGTTTTCTTTTGATTTATTAAAGTTAGATGTTCAAGCAGTTTTTGGTTTTCGTGGACGGGGGGCTGGACGTTTAGCGTTTGAACGAGGGGAAGTGTTAATTGATTATCAAACGTCGTCTGCTTATATCAAAAATGTAAAACCTTTAGTCGCATCAGGCGAAGCGATTCCACTTTTTAGTTTTGGAGCATTAGACGAAAATGGAAATTTGATTCGTGATCCTAGTTTTCCAGATTTACCACATTTTGGAGAAGTGTATGAGCAATTTGGATATGTTCGTCAAGGCATTGAATGGGATACTTGGTTTGCTTTTATGGCAGCAGGTTTTGGTGGTATGAAATTACTTTTAACGCCTAATGAAACGCCAGATTATATTGTAAAGCAATTTCAAGAAGGGATAAAAGCCATGAAACAAGACCCCGAATATCAAGAGAAAAAACCAAAAGCATTGGGGTTTTATGAACAAGTGATTGGCGATAATGCTGAAAAAATATTTGACTTAGCCACTAATGTTGGATCAGAAGAGAAGGAGTATATGAAAAATTGGCTGCGTCAAAAATATGGACTTAATATCTAATTTTGAATGGAGGAATTTTAAATTTTGAATGATGACAGTCATTCAAAATTCCCTCATTCAAAATTCAAAATTAAACAATGTTAGATTTAGTTATACAAGCCCTTCAAACCTTGTTCACACCTGAGAATTTCGCCTTTCTGTTATTAGGTGTATTGTTGGGATTGATTATTGGTGTTTTCCCTGGATTAGGAGGAATTGCAGGTTTATCTCTATTGCTTCCTTTTATCTATGGAATGGATGAAGTAGCCGCTTTGGCGACTTTAATTGGTTTAGTAGCGGTGATTCCAACATCAGCGACCTTTACTTCGGTGCTTATGGGCATACCAGGATCAAGTTCGAGTCAAGCTACGGTGTTGGATGGATTTCCTTTAGCCAAACAAGGACAAGCCTCTCGTGCCTTAGCCGCAGCATTTTCGGCTTCTTTAATGGGAGGATTATTTGGGGCTATCATTTTAACCTTTTTTGTTCAAATAGCTAGAGAAGTCATCTTGATATTTGGATCGGCGGAATTATTTATGTTGGCATTATTCGGCTTATCTATGGTAGGCTCTTTATCAGGAAATAGCTTGATGAAAGGAGTGGTCGCTTGTGGTTTTGGTTTATTAGTCGGTAGTATTGGGGCAGCACCTGCTACAGGGGAGTTTCGGATGATTTTTGGAATTGATTATCTATACGATGGTTTACCTCTGGTTATCATAGCCTTATCTATTTTTGCATTTCCAGAGATTTCAGAGTTATTCCGAAAAGAAAGTGCTATTGCAGAGGGGGCAGAATTGGGCAAAGGAGGATGGTTATCGGGCGTAAGAGATTTGATTAAAAATAAATGGTTAGCCTTGCGATGTGCAGGGATAGGAACAATAGTCGGAGCTATTCCCGGTATGGGTGGAAGTGTGGTGGATTGGATTGCTTATGGTCATGTAGTGCAGACTTCGAAGGATAAGTCTAAGTTTGGAAAAGGGGATATTCGTGGGGTTATTGCTCCTGAGTCTGCTAATAATGCTAAAGAAGGTGGGGCATTGATGCCAACATTATTATTTGGTATTCCGGGGTCAGGTTCTATGGCGGTGTTTTTAGGGGGAATGGTTTTAATTGGAATTGAAGCTGGACCTTCTATGGTAACGACGGATATTGAATTGACCTATACCATTATTTGGTCATTGGCTATTGCGAATGTAATTGGAGCAGGTTTATCTTTATTTTTAGCAGGTCCTATTTCAAAATTGACGCAAATCAAATTTAGTTTACTCGCTCCATTTATGATAATGGTGATCAGTTTTGCTGCTTTTCAAGCAACGAAGGATATGACCGATCTTTGGGTCTTGTTGTTCTTTGGAGTAATAGGCATCTTTATGAAGCGATTTGGTTGGTCTCGCCCTGCCTTTTTGATTGGTTTTGTATTGGCAACACAAGCAGAGAGTTATTTGAATATGTCCGTTCAGTTTTATGGTTGGGAAATGTTTTTACGACCTGGCGTACTTATTATTTTAGCCTTATCGTTGATTTCGGTTTATTTCAGCCGAAAAGGAACAGTAGATGAAAATGCAGAATTGATGGAGAAGGAAAGAGATACATCATTGAGTAGAACGCCTCAATTGATATTTGCTGGTATCATTTTATTATTTATCATAATTGCTTTATTTGATTCTTATCAGCAATCCTTTTTAGGAGGTGTTTTTCCAATTATTATTGGCTTATTAATTCTCCCTTTTGCGATTTGGTTAGTTTGGATCTTTATCAAAGGTGGAAATAATCCAGCTATTTTTGACGCAGAGCAAAGTGCTGAACCAGGGACATTTAAAGCGACTTGGTATGAACCGATTTTATGGATAGGTGGACTCTATGTAGGAAGTGCGATTATTGGTTTCATACCATCTATCATTATTTTCTTTGTGAGTTTCTTTACCATTAAAGCTAAAACGACCTTGGTTCATACGGCTTTATTGACCACAGGAGGGGTAACGCTTCTCTTGTTGTTTGGATGTTTTTTGAACTTGCAATTTCCAGAAGGGATATTGTAGATAGGTTTAATTTGTGGTGTGGTAAGTCAGTTTTTTTAATCTAACTTTATGTTATTACACTTGTTTTGGATTCTTTGATGCTAAAATAGTTAAGAATTTCTGAGCATTTGTTCTAATAAAAGAACATGGAATATAAAAAGGTCTTTTGGTTACATGAATATGTACTTTATTACCGTCAATAGTGTAAGAAATATTAGCTTTCACAGGTTTGGTGACAATGATGCTACCACCTGAGTTATTACACTTAAAAGTACCACGCCCAGGAACTAGCTGTTTTATTCTTTTACAAATCGCTTCTGGAGTACCATTATAAGTTGCTGTGA
>CAYLSF010000779.1:0-4143 GCA_964385675.1 uncultured Saprospiraceae bacterium | reverse complement strand
ATTTGACCCTATTCCAACCATGTTGACTCAAAGTCATACGAGAACCGTTAAAGGTTTTATGGGACAGACCACCGCTTTTCGTCGTCGCTATTTAAAATCCAATGTATTAGTTTTAGGAGAAAATAAAGCGGTTAGCGAAACACGCTATATACATGGAGAGCAAGGAAAAGGATTTTGGTCATTTTATGGTGGGCATGATCCCGAAGATTATCGTCATTATGTACATGATCCACCTACGGATTTAAATCTTCATCCAGAATCTGCGGGGTATCGTTTGATACTCAATAATGTATTATTTCCTGCAGCTCGTAAGAAGAAGCGGAAAACTTAATATGATTGTTATCGCTTCGCTCACAACAATGAGCGAAGCGATAAGTTATGATTCTTTGAAGAAAAGTATGATAGTCACCAGGTGAGTTGCTGGAAATTGGGTAAATCTTAACGCATAGCGTATTAATTTTAAATAACCACTCACCTGATGACTCCTTTCCATAATCTCCATTTATTAAAATTACCCCTCCATAAATACACTCCTCTCGACATCTTCTACCGATTTCATCCAATAAGTAGGAATAGTATTTTCTGGACTTGACATAATCGTTATGCCGCCCACAATTGCACAAATCGTATCTCTATCTCCTAAAATGGAAACTGCTTTCCAAAGGGCTGCTTCAAAATTATTTAAATTATAGGCTGCACACCATATCGCAAAAGGCACCGTATCCTGAGCCATGATTTTACTACCATTTCCTAAGATAGACTTAACCGTTTCGATATGATATTGATAAGGAACACGGATTGATTTTTTGATTTTAGATTTAGTATCAGAATCGGGTAATTCTACTGCAATTTGCTCAATAAAGTCTATCGGTGAAATTTGTACATGATTATAATTGAGTTTTGTCGCAATAGCCGTTGCTATAGCCACAGCGATTGCTCCTGTAATGCCTTCGATATTTGAATGCGTAATTTCTGCAGATTGAATCGCTAACTTTTTCACTTGCTCCAAGTCATCAAAGAAAAATGCACCAATCGGACAAACACGCATGGAAGCTCCATTGCCCATAGATCCCATACCTTCAAATACACTTTTTGAAATATTCGACCAATGCTCTCCTTCTCCTATTGCTCTTAAAATTCTTCTAGCGGTTGCCCCATATCCTCGGTTGACGTCCTTCTCGTGATTAATAGCAAATTGCTTGGCTAATTCATCTTGATGAATACCCTGATATTTTATTAATTGCTTATAAATAGCAATCGCCATAACGGTATCATCCGTAAATTCCCATGTTGTTTTGGGGATACTCCTTTTTTCTATATGCGTCAAAATTTCTGCTCGCTCTCCAAAAAAGCTTTCTCCAAAAGCATCTCCTATGGAGATCCCCTTTAGTGACTTTTGGGCTAGAGCTATTCGCTCGGATATCTTCATGATTGATAATCGTTTCCCAAAATCGTTAAAATTAAACTCGTTTCTCCGCAATCCGCATCAATGATGCCTTCAACAATTCCAAGCCCCACTCCATTTCTTGCTCTGTTACATTGTCTAGTATGACAGTATCTTTAATACCATGCGTTATGGTAGGTAATAAAGGTGTTTTTCCAGCTCTATTTTTCATTTGCCCAATTCTACCCAACGCCTTAAAAGATTGAGCTAATTTCACATTCTTCATGCCTATTTTATCAATATCCTCAATATCAATTTCTACTACTTTTTTAGATAACAATCCTTTTTTAGTAATGCGTAAACTATAGTTGTCCAACTCAATGAATTGACGTTCTGTTAAACCTGTTAATACACCAGATAACATAGAAAAACCAACGACCCAAAACGGAATGGAAAAGAGGGCAAAAAAGACACTCGCTTGTGCAGCCATAAATGTCCAAAAGGTGATAAAGGATAACCAAGCAATAGAAAAACCAAGCGGAAAGAGATCAAATCCATTTAATTTTCGGGGAGGAATTTCCATTTCTAATGTAGAACGTGTATTAAACACATCAATTCCACTACCAGTAGGAGGAGCAGCTAATTCATAAGACTGTTGAACCAAAGCTTTGGTTTCTACGAGTTCACTTACTTTATGAATGGTATTACAATTTGGACACTTTACTAAATCGGTTTGAACATTTGCCAATTTTGAATCTATTTCTGAATGGCAATGTGTACATACTAGAGTCATTTATTTATCGGTTTAAGATGGTTAACGTAAAGACGATATAAGAGTTACAATAAATTCCCTTTATGGTCTTTACGTCTTATACCTCCTAAAATTCCGACTTAAAGTGAAATGTAATTTCAGGATAATTTTCTTGAACCATTTGAAGTGTCCAAGCGGATTCTGCCAAGAATACCAAATTACCGTGTTTATCTTTAGCTATATCTCGACGACGACGCTCCATAAATTCACTTAACTTTTTTGAATCATCACAGCTTATCCAACAAGCCTTATACAGTTGAACGGGTTCATATGTACATTTTGCACCATATTCATGTTCTAATCTATATTGAATCACCTCAAACTGTAAAGCCCCTACTGTACCAATAATTTTTCGATTGTTTAACTCTTTAATGAACAACTGAGCAACGCCCTCATCCATTAACTGAATCAATCCCTTATTGAGTTGTTTTGTTTTCATTGGATCTTGATTCACCACATATCGGAACATTTCTGGAGAGAAACTTGGGATACCTTTAAAATTAATTTTTTCACCCTCTGTCAGGGTATCGCCGATTTTGAAATGACCAGAATCATATAAACCCACAATATCACCAGGATAAGCTTCGTCAACTACCGACTTTTTAGACGCCATAAAAGCGGTTGGGTTTGAAAATTTGAGTTTCTTTCCTTTTCGGACATGTAGATAATTCGTATTTCGCTGAAACAGTCCAGAACAAATTCTCAAGAAGGCAATTCTATCTCGGTGTTTTGGATCCATATTCGCGTGGATTTTAAATACAAAACCTGTAAATTTTTTCTCATCCGGCTCGATTGTCCGTTCTTCAGTAGTTCGAGCAAGTGGAGTAGGTGCTATTTCTACAAAGCAATCTAAAAGCTCTTTTACACCAAAGTTATTAATGGCACTACCAAAAAAGACAGGAGAAATATTTCCATCTAAATAATCCTCTCGCTTAAATTCAGGATAAACAGAATCTACCAATTCTACTTCCTCTCTCAATTCGTCTGCTGCATCTTCGCCAATATAAGTTTCTAGTGCCTCATCATCCAAATCCTCAAATTGTACAACATCTTCGGTATTTTGCTTACTATGTGGATTGAATAAGACAAGATTTTTCTCATATATATTATATACGCCTTTGAACCGTTGTCCCATGCCTATTGGCCAACTTAGAGGGCGTACCTTAATATCTAGTTTCTCCTCAACTTCATCCAATAAATCTATCGCATCCTTTCCTTCCCTATCTAGTTTATTAATAAAAACGATAATTGGCGTAGAACGCATTTTACAGACCTTGACCAATTTCTCTGTTTGTAGCTCCACCCCTTTTGCAACATCAATCACTACAATAACACTATCTACTGCCGTTAAAGTACGGTAGGTATCTTCCGCAAAATCTTGGTGACCAGGCGTATCTAAAATATTGATTTTACGATCTCGATATTCAAAAGCCATTACTGATGTCGCTACGGAAATCCCTCTCTGTCGCTCAATTTCCATAAAATCCGAAGTTGCCCCTCGTTTAATCTTATTTGATTTTACGGCACCCGCTACCTGAATTGCTCCACCAAATAAAAGGAGTTTTTCGGTCAGGGTTGTCTTACCTGCATCAGGGTGACTGACGATTCCAAAAGTTCTTCTACGCTGAATTTCTGACTCAAAGCTCATGAAATGAAGTTTCAAACCTGTCGATAGACAGGGAGATTTCAAAATTCAAATTCAAATTTCCAAATCTAATCGTTAATTTAATTTTAGAAATTATAATTTGATTCAATTTTAAACACGCACAAAAGGGCGTACTTCTTTAAGAAATACGCCCTTTCTGCGATTTATAAACATAAACTACAACTTATCTTAAAGACTATTAACGTGCTTTTGAAGGCTGCTCTTTAAGTTAGCTGCTTTATTTTTATGCCAAACATTACGTTTTGCTAATCTATCAATCATAGAAACTACTTTTGGTAAGAA
>CAYLSF010000778.1:0-4145 GCA_964385675.1 uncultured Saprospiraceae bacterium | reverse complement strand
CCCTGTCGTCCGACAGGGCAGAATGATTTTTATATACTCTTATATCGGTTGAAAATATTAAGCAAAAGTATAACCCTGTTTAGACAATGGTAACGTTCTTACACGTTCCTTTGTAGCAGCAAATAGTGCATTCGTCAAGGCAGGTGCAGCAGGTGGTAACCCTGGCTCACCAACACCCGTTGGATAATCATCAACTTCCATGACAGCGACATGAATATTGGGACAATCCTTCAAGGTCATCATCGGATATTGTGGAAAATTAACCTGTTGAGCTGAACCATCTTCAATGGTAATTTCGCCATATAAGGCAGCCGTTAAACCATAAACGACCGACCCTTGAATCTGACTTTCAATGATAGCAGGATTCACATAGTTTCCACAATCAATGGCACAATAAAAATCTTTGATTTTAAAATCCTTTTCCCCTTCGCCTACCTTTTCTACTACAGCAACTTCTGCTACTATCGAACCAAAAGATTTACAAATGGCCACTCCTCTAAAATGATTTTCGGGTAAAGGCTCACTCCATTTACTCATGGCTTTTACTTTTTCTAAACAAGCCACATATCTGTCCTGTCCTTTTAGGTGATCCAAGCGGAATTGCATCGGATCTTTACCCGCAGCATGAGCCAACTCATCCATAAAGCTTTCAGAGAAAAAGCAGTTTTGAGAATTACCTACACTACGCCATGCCCCTACAGGAATCGGTAAACGCTTATGCCCAAATGCTACGCTCATATTTTCAAAATTATAGGCTAGATGATCTGCTCCCTCTGATGTTTGTTTATCATCTTTAGGATCAGGTGCCATAGCAGGCATCAATCGCTGATAAATATCGTTAGATACGGATTGAAGAGCCATCATATTTTCCCAAGTATTCACTACACCATCATCCGTCAATTTTGCTTTAAAGCGACTGACTGCAAGCGGACGATACATGTCATTCATGGTATCTTCCTCCCTAGAAAAGACGACTTGAAGTGGCGTACCTTCCATTTGCATAGCTGCTGCTGCTGCATGACGAACATAATCCGGTTCTGCTCTACGACCAAACCCTCCACCTAGATATTGGATATGAATTTTAATATTTTCTTTGTCAATACCAGTTACTTCATTAAGTACCGTATGAGAAACAGAAGGGGCTTGATGTCCTGCCCAACAATCTAATTTTCCGTCTTTTATCAATACTGTACAGTTTAACGGCTCCATACAAACATGAGCTAGATACGGTACATTGTAATTGGCTTCTATGACTTTTCCGCCTTCTGTTGCTAATCCTTTAGCAACATCTCCTTCTTTTCTAGGCGTAGCAATTGGTTCTTCATCTAACAGTTTTTCAAAATCTGACATAATCTGTTTAGACGTCAGTTTGCCATTACCATTATCATCTTCTTTAAGTCTCAAGGCTCTTGCTCCGTTGATGGCTTGCCAAGTATTTTCTGCTACAACTACCGCAGCATTTTCAGAAGTTAAAAGCACATTTTTAACACCAGGTAGCGACATCACCTTATCTTTGTTGGTAATTTTTTTGATAGTACCACCAATGACTGTTGGTAATTTGATAGCACCATATAACATACCATCTAAGCGAACATCTAAGCCAAATTGAGCCTTACCATTGACTTTCTCTGCAACATCTAAACGGTTAACCGATTTTCCAATGACTTTAAACTCACTCTTTTCCTTTAATTTAGGTAATTGACTGATTTCAATATTAGCTGCTTCTTCCGCTAACTCTCCATAGCTTAATTTCTCACTACCATTTAAGACAAAGCCATTTTCAACTTTTAAGTCTTTTGGGTTAACGCCCCAACGTTTTCCAGCAGCAGCTTTCAACATTTCTCTAGCCGTAGCCCCTGCATAACGCATATTCGTCCAACCATCACTGATAGAAGTACTTCCACCCGTAGCCACAACAGGCAGCATCGCATAAATATTTGCCATCATGGAGTACCCACTATAAATATCAGGTCTTTCTTGTGTGACCACAAAGGTGTTTGCGTAAGGAGACTCTGGTTGAGGCTGCACCACCGTGATCCGTTCCATAGGAACTTCTAACTCCTCTGCTACCAATTGAGAAAGAGACGTATTGACCCCTTGTCCCATTTCTGCTCTTGCAAAAGCTAATGAAATTGTATTATCTGGTGCAATTCTAATCCAAGCATTTAAGGAATTACCATCTCCTAGTCCTTCTCCAGAGAATTTTTTAATCGCACTCTTCATATACATATTTCCACCAACACCTGCGATTAAACCAACACCAACTAAACCACCGACCCCAATAAATGCACGACGCGTCCACTTTTGAGCTGTAGTTCGTTCTTTTTTATTTGACATGACTTATCTTATTTTTTAATACCACTTTCTTTTGCTCATACATCGAAAGGGTGATTTTTTTAATATTGAATTTGTTAAATCACATGAGAACAATTTAACAATTAACTTACCCCAATAAAGAAGCCGCATTATTTCTATTCTTAGCTGCCGTTTTTACTGCATCCCTAATTCTATTATAGGTTCCACAACGACAGATATTGGTGATACCTTTATTAATATCCTCATCCGTAGGCTCTGGATTTTCATTTAAAAAACTTTCCGCCGCCATAATCATTCCTGACTGACAATAACCACACTGTGGTACTTGATGCTCGATCCAAGCTTCTTGCACCGCAGACATTTTTCCATCTTTTGCCAATCCTTCAATCGTTGTGATTGCCTTACCTTCTACTGAAGATACAGGTAAGGTGCAAGTACGCATGGCTGCACCATCTACATGAACTGTACAAGCCCCACATGCTGCAACCCCACATCCATATTTAGTTCCCGTCATGTTTAACACATCACGTAACACCCAAAGTAATGGTGTAGCACCATCTACTTCAAATTCAACATCTTTTCCGTTAATATTTAAATTCATATCTTAAATCTTTACGTACCCAAAGATAAATTTGAGCTATTTTTATTGTGATAAGTAAACCCTGTTTGTCGAAAAAACAGTTGTAAAACTCATAATATTTTAAAACGTGCAAAAAATACGGAATAAATATAGTATTTATCCTTTAGAATAGAATTATGCTTTTTAGATAAATTTCTAGACTTATGCTGGATTTGACAATTAAAGGTTAAAAAAGAATGTTTGAACTAATGGATTAGAGCAATAAATAACGATAAAATATTATATAAAGACTTTGACTTATAGTCGTAATACATTATTATCTTCCTACTTAAAAGTAATAGAATAAATTTTCATAAATTGAATTAACTAAACCCGCTAATTCCTATTATAGATAAATGATAAATAGTTGCTATATACGGTATTTTATACTTATAAAAGTGGTTGGCTTATGCTTTTTATCCATTATAACTAAAGCAGATACTTTAACTATTTCCAATACTTTTGAGGTAGCTAATATTAACGCCTATGTTGCTGTAATAGAGGATGAGTCTCGACTATTATCCTTTGATGATGTTACTATAAAAAAATACCAATCTGAATTTAAATATATTGAAAAAGAAAATTTCAATCGAGGTATAAAACGAGGTCAATTTTGGTTTCGATTATATGTAAAAAGTGCTTTAAGTCAAAAGATTTATATAGAAATTCCACATCCCAATATTGATAAAATCCAATATTTTCAATTATCGAGTCTGTCCGAAAGAATAGACAGTTCTGTAATGTTTGGTGATTTCTTTCCCTTTTTCCAACGTCCATATTTTCATCGAAATATGATTGTTCCTGTTGATTTATCAGCACATGAAACCAAAACTATTTACATCTATATAGATAAATTTGGAGGTCCTTTCAATTGTCGATTTATTGCTTGGAACGAGAGTAGATTTAGACAACAAGAGAAAACTGATAGCCTATTTTATGGTTTTGCGTTTGGGTGTTCTTGGCTTTATTTACTATGGATTTTTGTATTTGCTCTTGTATTACGACAGCGATTGATTTGGTATTATTGGCTTTTTGCAGCTTCTTGTTTATGCTATAATTTATTCAATACAGGATTGATTTATCAATATTTTTGGGGAAATGTTCAAGGAGTTATTGGTAGTTTAGCTTTTCAAGGGAGTGTTTTTATGTTGGGGATTGGTCTCATTTTATTTAATCAACGATTTTTTAAGACCATTGAAAATCATAAGAA
>CAYLSF010000777.1:0-4150 GCA_964385675.1 uncultured Saprospiraceae bacterium | reverse complement strand
ATAGCATCCATTATATTACTAAAGAGAAATACTAAAGAACTTCTACGTTCAGACTCCATTAATTGGGTTTGTGTCTCCATCAATTTACTTTGCACTTCAATTTTCTCGTTTTGAGTGTCAATCTTACTATTCTGAACCTCAATCTTTTCATTCTGCTGTATCAAGGTAATAGTCCCCAATAGTGCGAAGGCTGCCCCAAATGCCCCAATAAAGACTTGTGCAATAAGCGTATTGATACGGCTTATTAGTTGCATTTGTAAAAGTGGCGGTATCTGTTGCTCCAGGCGTTTTTTCTCTTCAGGTGTAAAAGACACAGGCAAGGCACTAACAGCCGTTTTTGAGAGTCCAATGGCTGCAGCATTGGCAGCTTCTGCTAGTTTCTGATACTCCGAACGCTGTCCAATTATCCATAAGAAGGTTTCTCTAGATACTAGATAAATGATAACTAATAATACCCCTATTCCAAATAATACCATTGCCAGTATTTCCAGCACTTCTATAAAGTGTCCTTTTGCCGAATAATAAACGGCTATACCCACTAATAGGAGTAGTGTTATCAGTAGTAGGAGCTTCCATTTGGGGAGTAGGTTATTTGTCATTGTTATTCGTTTATTGGTTTTAGAACAGATAAGTTTGTATCTATAAATAATGGAATTTCTTTATATAGTTTTTGAAGTTGTTCTATTCCTCCAATATCAGTTCTTTTTAAAAATTCTTTGTTAATCCTGACATTCTTTAAATTAGCACCTTTCAAATCAGTATCAGTCAAATTAGCATTAATCAAATTAGCACTAATCAAATTAGCATTAATCAAATTGGCATTACTCAAATCAGTATTTCTTAAATCTGTCTCAATCAAATTAGCATATCTTAAATTGACATCAAACAAAATGGAATTTCTCAAATTGGCATAAGTCAAAATGGCATTTTCCAAATTGGCATCAACCAAATAAGCATCACTCAAATTAGTATTAATCAAATCGGCACCAATCAAATTGGCATTACTCAAATTAGAACCAAACAAATCGGCATTTCTTAAATTTATATCTTTCAAATAAACATTAGAATCAAAATTAGTTCTTACCAAATTAGCATAAGAAAAATCTGCCTTTTTAAAAATAGCATTATAGGTAATTGTATCCAATTTTGATTCTATCAAGTTTATGAGTAACTGTCCCCGTTCAGGACTTAAAGGCTTCTCTATTAATGTATCACCATCAAGATATGTATAAGGCTTTAAACGATTACTTAAAACGATTATTCGTCCTATCAATTGAGGTGAAAGGTTACGAATTCTGTCCTTACCGTAATCAACTTCTAGTTCCCTATCAATTGAACTTGTTATTTCATTAATATATTCAGCTTCAGCACTCCTAATTTCTAATTCCATTAATTTAGTTTGGGTAGCCATTAAACTTGTTTGCTCTCTAACCATAGTGTTCTGCTGCATCAATGCTAATGTTCCCAACAAAGCAAAAGCAGCACCGAACGCTCCAATAAAGACTTGCATAATGATTTGATTGATACGTCTCATCATTTGCATTTCAATGAACAGGGGAATATCATTCTTTAATCGTTGCTTTTCGGCTCTTTTGAGTCCTAAAGGTAGCCATGTGATAGCGGTATTTGCTACTTTAGAGGACAAGTGTTTAGTGGCTTGTAACAGTCTGTAATACTCCGACCGTTGCCCTATAATCCATAAAAAGGTTTCTTTAGACAGTACATACACAAAGACTAAAAAAACGCCTATGCTAAAGAAAATTAGTGCTAGTATTTCTAATACTTCTATAAAGTAGCCATTTATAGCAAAATAGACGCCTGTGCCTACAATGATGAATAGCACAATTAAAAGTAATATTTTCCATGTAGGGAGTAGGTTATTGTTTGGTGTCATCGGTTAATGATTTATGATTTTGGTATGGGAAAGATAGGTAATTTTGGCTAGATGGTGTTAGCTGAAGTGTCATTTGTTGATTTACTGTTTTATGATTTATGTGATTTGTGACAGGTAAAACGGTGTTTTCAGAGGGGGAAAAAATATGACTTTTATTATAGGATAGTATCATTTTTTTCCCCCTCTATTACTCATAGTTTTTCGAGTTCTTTTAGTGACTTAAACAACTGTTTATCAAAGGTTTTGATAGTTAATTCAAGCATAAAATTAGGCTCTTCAAAGTGTAACGTTTTTAAATGAACTTTATGAGACTTATTTGTGACTATTAGAAAGTAGTTTTTAAGGGTTTTATGAAGCCTACTCACTTTCAATGCTTCATCTTTTTCATAGTTCAATATACCTTTAATATTTTGACCCAAAGCATTTTTACACTTAGTTTGGTTTGTAATATAAATACTTGTATATTGTATATATTATTTATTAATTAAAAAATTCATAAAATGGATAATTCAAATCGACTTGGAAAAGTGCTAGAGTTGAAAAACATAAGCCAATCGAAATTTGCAAAAATGTACGGTAAAACTAGACAAACTATAAACAGCTTATGTAAAAACAAATCACAACCATCATTAAAGCAACTTTATGTTATAGCCAAATTATTAAATTGCTCTATATCGGATTTATTAGAACCAAACGGCAATGAATCAGTATTTGGAGAATCTGCCAATCAAGGCAGTGGCACGGGTGCAGATGGTGGACAATTGACAGCCGTAGAACGCAGTATTTTAAATAGGATAGATTCTAGTACATCGGAGTTAAAAGGATTGCTTGAGAGTAAGGGAGCGTCAAGGGGGGTACATATACCTTTAGATACTCAAAAATTCGATAGATACGAGTTAGGACGGGAACAGATAGCTGTTGCAAACGAATTGCACCGACTTACAACTGGAAAGGCTTTAATAACTGAATTGAAAGTCATTGGCGACGGGTTACACTTCTTTGATAAGGACACCTTGATATATTACATTAACAATTCAATTGATCCGACGAATAAGCCTGTTTTTAAACATCTACTAGCAGAATTTTTCAGTTAAAATTTGCCGTTTTATTTCCATAAATCATTTTTTAATTTCCTTTATTTTTTTAATTATAATCAATTGAATTATAGTTTGTTATTGAGGTTTATATAAGATGGAATACTTTTCAAAATATATGCTTAAAACAGCCGTTTAAAGGGATTTTTCTTCATATACGATGAAAAGTATTTCATCATCAAAATGGATCAACATGAAGGCAAAATTCATTGAAATAATGAATGGCATCAGGAACAATCAATTTTTACATGGATTGACATTGGTTGAATCTGCTAAAGATAAGAATCAATTATTTGCTTTAACCTTTGGCATGAGTCGAGCTTCTTATGCTGTGACCAATGGCAGTTATCGGAATAAACCCGGAGTCTTAGAACTGCATACAACTGATGACAGATTGAAAACCGTCAAAGGTGAAATCTTTGTAGTGTCGAGTAAGGAGCCGCAACCGATAATTAACTACATCAACCAACTTGCACCAATTATGCAAAGAGAAACACTTGAAAAATTGACACTTGAAGCTGCTGCAAGTCCATAGGACGATTTTAAGCAGTTTTATGTGTATTTGTTCAATGAATTTAATAAAAACGTCTCTAAAGGCTTTTATTTGTCCAATGGAGATTTACAACAAACTCAATTATGGATATAGATTATTATTTACACCATTTGAATGTTATCAAGGAACATTTGCCAACAAGCGAAATAACAGGCTTAGAATTAACTTTTGATGGCTTTCATGTAAATATGAAGGATGACAAAATAAATGTCTCTAAGGAGGAGCAGACAGTTTTTGAAGGTGGAACAGGCTATCAAGTAGCAGACTTTTTGTGTCCAGGAATAGTTGAAAGAATTTAACGGACATTCTGCCAGTTTTTGAGACCTGGAGTATTTACCCAATAGCTATCGGTATTCACTTTTTAAAATTTGGCGACAATGAAAATATAATTTGAGTTTTGGACTATCTACTGATTTATGAGTAGATTCTCCATACTCAAAAACAAGTAGATTTACCTACCTACTTTTAAGTATATGCCAGTACCGACTTGTAAGTATATTGGTGACTATTTGACAGACTCTAAAACACGCCTAATTTAGTGTGCAACTATTTATAATTTAATATTTTACGTCTCTAATAAATCGAAATATTTTCCGTATCTTGTAAGCA
>CAYLSF010000776.1:0-4167 GCA_964385675.1 uncultured Saprospiraceae bacterium | reverse complement strand
GTGTATATGTTCTATCTTGCCACTATCAATATTTTAGCTCATAAGTTGATTACAACGGAAACCAAAAAGTTTTCAAAACATTTGATTACAGCATTTAGAGTATTAATACTTTGGGCGGCTACGGCTTCTGTTATTGCTTTTTTTACCGAACATACCCCACTAATGGAGCGAATGTATAAAGGAGAAATGGTGTTGAATATTAATCCTCGATTTTTTACTTTTTCAACGGCTATTTCTACACTTATAGCTGGATTTTGCTATTTCTTTAATGAATATATTTACGTTCCTTCAAAATGGAAATAGCAACGGAATATATGGAATAAGTTTACAGAATAGATAAAAAAACAGGAGTAACCTACTCCTGTTTTTTTATGTTTATCAAAGCTGTCCATACACTTAATTTAGTGCTATCTGCTCTTGTCCAAATCGGTCTTACGATGCCATTATAGGCAGAAATATTATTATAATCTCCAAAGAAGTTACCCGTAGTCGGTAAAAATGGCGTTTCACTAATCTTTTGATTTGTAAAAGTTTGCCCTTCATCAAAAGAATAGGCGACATAAACATCCGTATGGTCATCTTCATGATGTCTTCTATCATAAAACACGATAAATATTCCACCACTAACAGGGTCAATACTCATCCAAGTAAAAAACTGCTGGGTTTTCGTTTTATCATCATTCACCCTTTTAGGCGTTTCCCAAGTATTTCCACCATCATCCGAAGAGGTAATCCATACATCTATATCATCTTCACCATTCCGTTGATCTGTCCAATTGATAAAGATTTTTCCCGATGTAGGATGTACGGCAGTAATAGGCATTCCATTCGCTCGCCCTAATCCTTCTATTTCATAGTTCCACCCTCCAGGTTGCTCGGCTACTACAAGGTCTTTAGCTAACCACGTTTTTCCATCATCTAAAGATTTATCAAAATAGATAGTATCATGATAACTCCAAGCCACATATATTTCTCCATTTAAACCAATAGCAGGAACTGCCCCTTCGGTTGTTTTATCATCATCAATACAATCTCCTTCTTTTTCAGAAAGCATAATAGCCTTTGACCAAGTTTCTCCTTTATCCGTAGATTTTGAAAATAAAATTCTAGATTTTGCAGTATCTGCACGACTTCCATATACATCAAATTCCGTCCAAGTCATATAGACCTGTTGGTTATTGGGGTTTGTAACTAGCCATTGTTTATCTTGATCCTTTGGATGGTTTAACCCTGCATAACCACCGTCATTCCAAGTAGTACCACCATCATCAGAACGTTGAACTACAATTCTGTCTAATAGACGCTTAGATGTCCAACCCTTATGGTCTGGATCGGATAAATGAGCAAAATAAAATGTGCCTTCGGTATCTGCTGTAATAACGGGATCGCCATAGACACCATACGGTGATTTTAAGGTTTTAGTTATCCACGTTTTACCTGTATCCCTAGAAATATGAACTTGACTCAAAACAGAACCTGCTACAATATTACTCGGATCATTGGGGTTGATAAAAATACTAGGCTCACAAGGGCCTATTCCATAACTCGTACTATCAATAAGCGTATTCGGTGTTTGAGCAGGAAATATATATGTTTCTCCATCTTGTTGGCAACTAACCAATAGTCCATATAATAGTAAAATAATATATCTATTCATTATTGTTGATTTAAAATCTAGTGTCACAAATAATGACCTAATGCCTCTTTTTATAAAAAAATAGCTATCACATTGTACAAAATTGAGTTGGCATCATTTTTTCAAAAGAAGTTGTGTGTCTAAAAATATGTTAAAAAGTGGAAATTCTTTTAAATAAAACATATTAAAATAATTTTAATATTATATTTGTAATTGTTTCTCTTAATGAGTTACCAATTCCCTAAGTGTCTCATTAATGCTATGAACCCAATTTTTATTGGTGCAGAATAGTTTAATTTGAAAACGAGAAGGACATGATAAAACGTTTATTTACTACTTTAACAATTCTTTGGTGTGTTTTTACGATAAATATTTCTTTGTATAGTCAAGATAGTCACTATTCACAATTTGATGCTTCACCTGTCTTGCTCAATCCTGCCTTACAGGGACATATTTCTGGTGGATATAGAATGGTATTGATGCATAGAAATCAATGGGCTAGTGCGTTAAACTCTGGAGGCTTTGCCACACCATCTATAGCATTAGATGTCAATATTGATTGGTTCACTAGGAGTTCATTTGGAGTAGGGGCAGGATTTATCAATGATCGGACACCTGGAGGAAATATGACACGAAATACTTCTTTTGGGGGTTTTGCCTTTCACCTCAGTATAGATCCTAATCGTAAACATTATTTCTCTATTGGCTATCAGCATGGTGTGATAAATACTAGAGTGAATGCTACTAATTTACTTTTTGAATCAGATTTGCTGGGAGAAGAAAAAGAAGTATTTACGAATACTTCGGTCTCAAATGGGGAGTCAAGAATTGGTGGTGCATGGACGTCCTACATCAATGATAAATATACTTTTATGATAGGAGGGGCCTTTATTCATACAGGTGGGGTTTCCGAAACCTTTATTAATACAATAAGCACTACCCCAACTAAACTCGTCCTTCATGGAGAGTTAGAATATAATCTTTTAGAAAAATTCCAAATTAAGCCCTATTTCCTGTATATGCGTCAAGGAACATTTGAACAAACAGTAGCCGGTGTACAAGGTCAATTAAATATGAATTTGGGCACTAAAGTATTTGCTAGTGTTGGCTACAGAACCTCTGACGCCATGATTATTACTGGAGGATTAGAGTTGATAGAGTCCATTCGTCTAGCAGCAAGTTACGATATAAATACTTCTCCTTTAAGGGCTGCGACTAATGGAAATGGTGCTTTTGAAATTTCTTTACAGTATGTGGGTCAAATTGCCAGAAGTTTCAAACAGGTTGAACCTAAAATTAGATATTAGGGAAGCGGAAAATAATAACCTACCCTCCCGATAGCTATCGGGATTGCTACAAATTTTGGGCAGTATAATTATTTCCGCTTCCCTTAATAAATGGCACAATGTTAGCTAATATTATATTAATCTTTTCAAAATATAAAAAAGTTAGCATGTGGTATTATCAACTCTACAACCTTACGATTCAAACCACGATAGAATTCCCAAATCTTCAAACTTGTAGCACTTCTACAATTGCATCTAGTGATATTCAAATCAAATTAGGAAAAGTTGCTCCTCTTTTTGATGTCATTCACTACATAAAAGAATGGGATGAACTAAGCTATACAGTTGGGTTAGTTGATGGTAAACTAACAACACTAATAAACTATAAGGAAGTAGCTAGATATTTAATTCAAGATGGACAGTCCATTACGATACAAAAAATGCCATTTGGTACAGTCGTAGATATGGAATCTTACCTCATTAGCTTAGCCTTATCTAGTCTTCTATTTCAAAGAGGTTATTTTTTATTACATGGTGCTACGGTAGTTAAGAATGGTCAAGCCTATATTATATTGGGGAGTTCAGGTTCAGGTAAGACAAGTACAACAGTAGGACTGATGAAGAGCGGCTATTCCATTATAGCAGAGGATATTACCGTTTTAAAGTATATAGATGGTATTCCTTATATCATTCCTGGTGTACCTTATGTGAAATTATTAAGAGATGTAGCAGATAGGGAAAATTTTGATTGGGACACTCTAAATCTATTATATAGTGATGATGAAAAGAGGGCGTATCTGCTTGATAAGGAATATGAAGTAGCCCCTACTCCTTTACGAAAGATATACTCCCTTGATGCCACGCAAGTTGAAACCTTAACTCTAAATGAAATTACAGATACCGAAGATAAATTTGCCACTATAGCGATGAATATTCACTATCCTTATTTTTTTGAAGGATATGATATTGAAGAATATTATACCAATATGGCCTACCAATTACTAGATGATATTTCTTTTAGAAAATTAGAAAGACCTATAGGGAAAAACACATTAAATGAGATGTTAGACTTATTAGAAAAGGATTTTACAGTTTTAAAGAAACAATCAGCCAATCTTAAACTATAACCATATTCTGCTTTTTAAGAATATATTGGTTTGAATCTATTATTGGACTAGGCACTACATTTTATTAGACTTGTTCTGTTATAAATCATTGATTATCAATTGTAAATTATTTCGTACG
>CAYLSF010000775.1:0-4174 GCA_964385675.1 uncultured Saprospiraceae bacterium | reverse complement strand
ATTACCATATTTTGTAGTGTACTAAATAGCGATGCACAAACTTTAGATAAATATTGGGTTCAATTTAAAGATAAAGTAGGTACACCATATAGTATCAATCGACCTCAAGAATTTTTATCCCCAAAAGCTATTGAACGCCGACAAAGGCAGGGGATTCCGATTATAGAAAATGATCTACCTATCACACCTTCTTACATTAAACGAATTAAAATGTATGGTGGTAAAATATACTCTACTTCAAAATGGTTCAATGCAGCTACTGTGTTTGCTGATAAAGAGACACTAGCAAAAATCAGACGATTACCTTTCATTAAAGTGATTGAACCTACGGGTCGATTTCGTAAAAAAAGACTCAACTTTAGACGTAAGAAGAAAAGAGAAACATTTACTGAGTATAAGAAATTGGATAATTATTATGGCTATGGAGAGAATCAAATTACCATGCTAAATGGTCATATACTACATGAGTTAGGTTTCAGAGGTAAAGGTATGCTGATTGCCGTGCTTGATGGTGGATTTATCAATGGGGATTATACACCATTTCTTGACAGCTCAAGAGCTAATGGTCGTCTATTGTTAAGTCGTGATTTTGTTGAAAATGATAGATATGCTTATGAAGCTAGTGCCCATGGTTCACAAGTGCTATCGACTATGGCATCAAACTTACCTTATCTTTTCGTTGGAACAGCTCCTGATGCTACCTATGTCTGTCTTCGTACAGAAGAAGTAGGTAGTGAATTACGAATTGAAGAAGATAATTGGATAGCAGGAGCAGAGTTTGCGGATAGTTTAGGCGTAGATGTGATTAATTCTTCTTTAGGGTATTCTTATTTTGATAAAGAAAATATGAGATATACTTATGAGAATATGGATGGTAATTACTCTAGAATTAGTCGAGGGGCAGATTTAGCAGCAAGTAAAGGGATTTTAGTGGTCAATAGTGCTGGAAATGAAGGAGATAAAAGATGGCGATATATTGGAGCACCTGCGGATGCAGATAGTGTTTTTAGTATTGGTGGAGTAGATAGATTGAGAAATAAATCTCCATTTAGTTCTTATGGCCCTACTCGTGACGGTCGAATCAAGCCGAATGTAGCAGCAAGAGGTTCACGTACCATCGTTGCTAATATTTACAGAAACGAATATAAAATTGATTACAGTGACGGAACATCGTTTGCCTCTCCAATTATAGCTGGAATGTGTGCAGCACTTTGGCAAGCTTTTCCAGATAAAAATAATATGCAAATCATGCGGGCCATTGAAATGAGTGGCGATCAAGCAAATAATCCTGATAATGGCTTAGGATATGGTATTCCTGATATGTATAAAGCTTTTCTGATTTTATCGGGTGATGAAAACATTTCTACCTCCACTTTGAATGGTGCTCCTCATATTGTACCAAATCCAATGAAAAATGATTTTCATCTTATTATGAAAGGGGTATTTACGGGTCAAGTATCCATATCTGTAAAAGATATTGTGGGGAATACGGTTTCTGACACCATTCATAAGCAAGTAACCGATCAATTTAATCGCTATACGATTAAATCTTTAACCAACGCACCTAGTGGTAGTTACATCGTAGAAGTTACGGCAGGTGATAAAACATTTCAACTAAAACTCCTAAAAGTATAAATCTACCAAAGTTCTTTTTTAGTCGAATAATCTAACCTTTTGAATGATATTTCCGTTTATTGTAGAAATATCATTCAATGCGTTATGGTTACAACTTCTAAACACACCCTTATTTGTAATCACTGTACTAGTACTTTTGATGTACCTATTCATCAAGTATATACAAGTTGCCCAACTTGTGGTACACATTTAATGATTGAAGAAACCGATCAGGCTATTTCTACTGTCATCATTTCAAAACAAGATATTCCTCAAACACCTGTTGTTGTAAACACGCCTGTTTCCCTTTCTTTAGGAGAACTTCAAAATGAATTACAACTCCTTCAAGACGAATGGAAAGAAACCGAAGATGGATTCAAAAAGTTTAAGAATAACAAGAATGTAAAAGATTTACCTTCAAAATCAAGAGCAGCATGGATGTCTATTGGTGGTTCAGTAATGTCTATTGGATTCTTCTTTTTTGCATTTGAGAATATTCCTATGGCAATTATGGGATTAGCTTGGGCAATTCAGGGGGTTAGGGAGTGGTATTTTTACAACAAATATCAAAATCTAAAAGCGGATTATACCGAACAACTCAATGCCCTCAATGAGAACATTGAATATTTAAAAAATGGGTAGTGCTTGGGTAAATAGTGGGCAGAAAATTCATAAAACTACCCACTGCCCACTGTAAAATCACTTACTGTTCCTTTTCTAATTCCTTAATCTGTTTCTCGACTTTAGCAATTAGACTTAGTTTATAATCTACTAATTTTTGATGTAAATCTTCATTTGAAGTCGCCAATATTTCTACTGCTAACAACCCTGCATTTTTAGAAGCATTTAAGGCAACAGTTGCCACAGGAACACCGCCAGGCATTTGTAATATGGATAAAATAGAATCCCAACCATCTACAGAATTTCTAGATTTCACAGGAACACCAATTACGGGTAATGTCGTTAAAGAAGCCGTCATACCTGGTAAATGTGCTGCACCTCCTGCTCCTGCAATAATCACTTTAATCCCTCGATTATAGGCAGTTTGAGCATATTCTACCATACGCAATGGTGTACGATGTGCTGACACTACCGTAACTTCATACGGCACACCAAAATCTTTCATCACTTCAACCGCATCTTGCATAACGGGCAAGTCAGACTTGCTTCCCATAATAATTCCTACCATGCTATATTATTGTTAATTGTTAACTGTTAAATAATTAAATGCTTTACAGATTACGAATTTCTAATATTTATCTTGAAACATAAATAATGTTTCACTTTCAGTTCTTTTTTACATAGAACTAACCACTAACCACTTTCAAAGACGATCTTACCTGTTCCATTTTTTGCCGTAAACTTTCCAAGTTATCATCTACTATAGTAACATGTCCCATTTTACGAGAAGGTTTTGTGATTTTCTTGCCATATAGATGTAAATACACGCCATCTAAATCAAATAAGGTTTCCACGCCTTCATATTTAGCGTTTCCTTTATGTCCATCTGCCCCTAATACATTTATCATAGCAGACTGTTCTCGGTTTGCTGTATTACCCAATGGTAAATCCAATATCGCTCTTAGATGTTGCTGAAATTGAGAGGTATAATTTCCTTCAATGGTTTGATGACCACTATTATGTGGACGAGGGGCTACTTCATTAACCAAAATTTCGCCTTCAGGTGTTAAAAATAACTCAACGGCTAATAATCCAACCATTCCAAACGCTTCCATAACACTTTTAGCAATCTCTTGTGCTTTTTGAGCAATGCCATCCTCAATTTGTGCAGGAGATAATAAATAATCTACCAGATTATATTTTGGATTAAACACTAACTCTACAGGAGGAAATGTTTCAATATCACCTTTAGCGTTTCTAGCCACAATAACTGATAATTCTTTATGGATATTAACTGCTTTTTCCAGCAAACTAGGGGCATCAAAAGCCTTATCTAAATCTTTTACACTTCGGAGCGGTTGCACTCCCCTACCGTCATAGCCACCTGTTCCTAATTTTTGAAATGCAGGTAGAAAATCTATATATTCTTGAATAGCAGCTTTATTATCAACTAAAATAAAGTCAGCAGTTGGAATATTATGCTGCTCATAAAATTGTTTTTGAAGTCGTTTGTCTTTAATCGTTTTAACGACCTTAGATTGTGGATAAACAGAGATTCCACCTTGTTCTAATCGTTCTAAAGCTTCCACACTCACATTTTCAATTTCAATCGTAACGACATCCATATCTTTTCCAAAATCGTAAACTGCTTGTTCATCTGTTCGCTCAGCTACTACGAATCGATGAGCAATCGCATGACAAGGAGCATGAGGATCGGGATCTAAAATATGAATTTCTAAATTCCAATCAGTTGCTGCTTGTATGAGCATTCTACCTAATTGCCCACCACCGATAATACCTACTTTTTTCATCTTTATTAATCTTAAAGAACGAGGAGATAAGTTTTGTAAATTTCGGGCAAAAGTAATTAAAAAACTGAAATTTAAAGTTGATAGATTATAAGTAATTTATATTTGGTTAAACATCAAACTCTTCTGAT
>CAYLSF010000774.1:0-4174 GCA_964385675.1 uncultured Saprospiraceae bacterium | reverse complement strand
CATCACTCGAAGCAAGGTAGAACCTGAACGGGCAGGACAAAGGATGAAAATAGGAGAGCGTTTTTGTTTTTGAGAGATAGTAATATTTTCTACATCCCAAGATAACCGATTGTTAATATATGTTTGAAGTTGATTGACGTTTGATTGTTTCATATCTAAAAAAATTTGAGCGTAATGCACTCTTTTTTATAAGGGTAAAGGCTTTAAAATTTAAAATCAGAAAAATAATTCCCCAGTCTTTATCAATTTTCTCTTGCTCGGAGTATCTTGATAAAGTTATAAAACATTGATTTTTAGCATTTTTAGTGCTTTAATTCTCTGAACTACTACTCAAAGTATCTTGAGTAGCGTCAGAACTCGTTCCATCATCAGTAAGAGTGGGTGGATTTGAACTCGAATTCAGTGTATCCGGAGGAGGTTCAGGGGTTGTAGCGTCTCCTATTGTACTCGTGTCTCCTTCTATTGTATTGTCCACACTATCTACAACTGTAGGTACAGGTTCTTCGGTCGGTTGACTAATAGTAGCATTAGATTCAGATGGTTTATCCTCTATGACAGCGGTCGGTGTTGAGTCTGAACTCGACTTTTCATCCCAAAAACTATCAATTACCTTAAAGTAATATAAGCCCTCTATAATAAGTACAATTACAATAAGAATAAGTAAAGCTCGACCTATCCAACCCAACCATTTTCTAATGCCTTTTTTCTTAGCTTTTTCTACAATATCTTGAGCTTTTGTCTGTGTTTTAGCAGCAGCTACTGCTAAAGCACGATCTCTTTTACTATTTTTTAGTTGTTTTTCAAGATTAGCGATGGTTGCCAAAAGGTCGGCATTTGCTTTTTTTAGTGTTGCGACTGATGCTAGTGCCTGTGTATCTACTTCTTTGAAGCTATCTTCTTGTGTCTTTAATTCTTCTACGGTGACTTTACTTTCTTCATAAACTTGCTCAAAATAAGCTCTTGATTTTACAGGATCAAATGATAATAAGGTACCGCCTTGATCAAAATGTTGTGTAAAGACTTTGCCTAGTGCATAAGTTGCTGCACCCGCACTAATAGCCATTGCTCCACCTCCAAGTATATTAATTCCAGGAACCAATTTTAGAATACTTACTGCACTTACATTACTTAGTAAAGTTCCGATTATAGATTTTGCTACATTTTTTTTAAAAGGAACATTATAAATTTTAGCCAAATCACTAATCATCCAAAGCTGAATACTTAAAATACCTGCAGCATCCAAAAAAGGAAATGGAATTAAACCCACCCCAGAAGCCATTAAGGTTCTGTAACGAATGATTTTGGTTGCCTTTTTCTTATTCTCTATATGGTTTGAACTTTTATTATCACCCTGCTCCATAGCTATAAGTAGTTTTTTAATTCTTTAGTTATTAAACTTTTAAGCGTAATTTCAACGGTTTTCATCTAACTATATCTTCTTCCCCCAAAAAGTGCATTCGTATATTCACTTCTTGATTCGTTGCAATATGACAACTATACCTATCATTAAGTCTGTTTGCTACCTCTTGATGTTTTTGTATGAAGTCATCTAGGTCTAATGTTTGAAGAAACCAAATATTTTCATCAATTATAACTTCATCATTTAGCGCCTCAAAAGAAGCTGGCGATAGATAGAATCCTCTTCCATCTGCCTTCATAATCGCTTCTTTCTTTGTCCAATATTTGAAAAAAGTAGCTATCATATTTTGACTCTCTCGTATATGTGTAAACTCTTGTACAGTAAATACACTCTGATACTCATTTGGAATAATTATATCCATTGTCTCTACATCAATTCCGACTTTACATTGCTCTCCCAAAGCACAGACTACTATTCCATCACTATGTGAAATATTAAAATCTATGTTCGTTTTCAGACTACTCAAAAAAGGTCGTTTATAAGTATCTTTCCGTAGTGTATTTATCTCATTAGGATTAATATTTAAAATTTGTAATCCTTTTCTCAAAAGCCATTTTCCCAATAAAGTAGCTTGTCGGTCTTGCCATCTTTGATACTTTAAAATATCTTTTTGTATGTGCTGTGGCATTTTATCAAGCCAATATCTAAATTTTAAATCATCTATACATTTTTGATTTTCAATAATTAGCACCTCTATTTTTTTGCATTGGCACTTCATTATGATTCACTAGCATTTTCCTCTTTCGACTTCTTCACCTTCTTCTTCACTTTCTTCTTCTTCTTGACAGGTTGTAACAATACTATCAAAAGTGCAACGACGAGCGGTGTCATGAAAATAGAGAATATCAAAATCCCAACGAAACCAATCCTTGTGTTACGGCCTGCAAAAGCAACTAGAAAACAAAAAATGGTATAACCAATGATAAATACTATATTCATGACTTGTGTACTTTATTAATTTAGTTTTGACTAATCACTATTAAATATGCTATTTACTACTGTTCTTTTGATAATTTTTGCTGAAATGCCTGTAATGAACTGATATTGCCATCTCTAAGGAGTTGAGCTTGTAAAATCCAAGTATCAGGAAGTGCTAAAGTGAAATTCCCTTCTGCCTGTTCTAGTATCTCGTTTAGCTTTTCAGGCGTAGCCGCTGCCAATTCAATTATGGTTTGAATCCCTGAGACTTTTAACGCTTCTGATATCTTAGGACCAATACCTTTAATAACTTGCAAATTATCTGGATCTATGTTTTCCAATGCTTTATCCACTACTTCTTTAATCTTTTCTGTTGCAACGGCTCCCTCTGTTACTTTCTTTTCTGCTCGCTGCTGCCGTAGCGTTTCAATTTCTTTTCGCAATGCTAGGATTTCTTGACCGAGTGTTTTGTTTTTCTTATTAAGTGTAGCATAGTCATCTTTAGTCGTATCACCATTAGCACTCTTGGCAGATTTGAATCCTTTCTTTCGGATATTTTTGATCACCTTTTGACCTTCCTTAACCTGATTTTCAAAATATTCCTTTGATTTTTCTGGGTTGAAATCAAGGAAAGTTCCTCCTTCTTCAAAGTGTTTGACGAATACTTTACCTATCGCATAAGTCGAGGCTGCACCTACTGCAGCAACAGAAGCTCCTCCAAAAAAAGTACCTAGTCCTGGTATCAATTTAAATAAGCTAATTGCAGCAGCATCTCCAATTAGTATCCCAATAAAGGACTTCACTCTTTGCTCTTTAAATTCAATATCATAGACCTTAGCAATATCGCGTAACATATACACTTGTACACCAAGTAATGCTGCTGTATCTACTATCGGAATAGGAATCAATCCAGTACCTGCCGCATACATGGTACGACGCGTAATGATATCATTGGTCTGTTTTAAGCGGTCTTCTTTTGCAAGACTATGTTGTTCTGTTGACATAGCTATTTTTCTTTTTTGTTTAATAAATGGTTAGATGATACAGTTGTTATCAGCTTAGGAGATAATTGGACAATCTCATAATCATCAATTATAAGATTGCCCCTTAAAATCTCCTATTAATTGACATTTAAGCCTCTACTCTTTCTGCTTTCATAGCTTCTATCTCCGCTCTCAATTCAGCAATAGCCGTTGATAAATCTTTATTAGTCGCTATTAACTGCTCTCTTTCTAATGCCTCATTATCAGCTTTCTCCTTCTTCTTACCTCTTTTGAAGATGCCACTAAAAACACCTTTCTTCTCTTTCTCTACTTCATTTTCTACTTCAGTTACATCCGATACGAACATACGTCCTTCTTCAAATTCTTTTTCAAAAAACTCTCTTGATTTCACCGGATCAAAATCTAATAAGGTTCCACCTTGATCGAAATGTTGTGTAAATACTTGCCCTAAAGCATAAGTAGCAGCTGCACCTGCTGCTGCCGCCGTAATACCACCAACAACAGTTCCTAAAACAGGAACAACTTTTACTACACCTAATGTGCCTGCCGTTCCAACCAAAGAGCCAATGATTGATTTGATAACATTTTCTTTAAACTCAACATGATACAATTGAGAAATAGATCGAATCATAGTGATTTGAATACCTAATAGCAGTGCAGCATCTATCATTGGGAAAGGTAATAAACCTGCTCCTGCAGCGTACAGTGTTCTACGTTGAACAATTTTGAGGGCTTCTGTTTTAAGTTCTTCTGTAGATTTTAAAACCACCTCTTGAACTTCTTTGTTCTCCACGTCTTGTTGAATAGTCTCAGACATCTTTTGAATTTTAAA